>JANPOX010000374.1:0-3372 GCA_031428235.1 Bacteroidia bacterium
AGTGCCCACCAAAGCGGGGATTTCAAATATCATGTTGGAATCCCCGCTTTTTATTTCCGCTGCATCCTTAGATAATTGCGAGAAGTAGCGGATCACAAAATTCACTTCCTTGGTTCGACATCTGTTGTTTTTCTTATCATACTGAATACCCTCCGGAAATACCACTCTTTGCATTATCACCCTATCCTTAAAAGTCAGGATATCCCACATTTTATGCAGGTTACAGGCCATTTCAAAAGCCACATCTATGCATTTTTCAAGGTTCGACACTCGTTTTCCGGATTCATTGTGGGCTTCCTCCAGTTTCTTTAGTTCCTCCTTGTAAAGGATACCGTATTTTTGGTAAAGATCAAGGGTAATTTCCTCCGCCATAAACCGTTCTTCCAATCTTTCGATCTTGCGTTTGACCTCCATGATTTGACCCCTCATTTTTTCCTTATTTTCTTCCCTTTCCCGGTTGATTTTATTGTAGGTGGCTATTACCTGCTTTTTAAGGAAATCCTTCGTATTTGGCAGTAATTCAAGCTTTAGGAATTCAAGGGTGCTTTTAAAGCTTTCGTGAAGCGCATTTCCGCTTTTATTATTACAGCAGCCCTTGGTGTTGCATTTGTAATAAGGCAGGTTTTTGGCTTTTATCACATAGCCTCGCATAGGTTGAGCACATTTATAGCATTTTAAAAAACCTTTTAAGGGAATAGGTTCGTTTTCAAACTGAAGACTGTACCCATGTTCGTTTTTCTCTACCTCAATATTCGCTTTAATAAATAGTTCGTGTGAAATTAGCGGTTCATGTACTCCTTTCACTAATTTACCCTCTAAAAGCTTGTGGGACATATAACCACAATACCAAGGATTCCTCATAAATTCAGCAATCCTTCTATCATCTACCACAACTCCAAACAAAAGCAATCGCCTAGCGATTTCTGCCGAAGAAAGCTTTTCGAAGGCTTTCCATTCAAAAGCTTTCTTGAAAATCCTTCCTTTTTCATTTATGACGATCTTGTTTTTTCCTTCCTGCCTTACAATTTCATATCCATAAGGAGGCTTACCGATCCATCTGCCGGTTTGCATTGCCTCCTTCATTCCGGCAACACACTTTTCCCTTCGGAGTTGGTTATCGTACTCACTAAAAATAAATTGAATGTTCTGTTGTAATTTACCACTTGGAGTTGAGGTATCAGTAGGTTGAGTTACTGCCTGTAAATTAACTCCCGATTTTTTCAATTGCTCAGTAATATAGATTGCATTTCCACCTGATCGTGAAAATCGATCAACTGAATAAACAATAATGGTTGAGATTTTCTCCCTACTCCTTTTTACAAAAGAAAGCATACTATTAAATTGCTTTCGTTCATCATTTTTCGCACTTTCATACGTGCCTCCGAAATAACCTTTAACTACAAGATTATTTTTGATAGCAAATTGGTCACACGCTTTTCGTTGGGTTTCTAAACTGAGATTATTATCAGCTTGTTCTTTTGTTGAAACCCTTGTGTAGATGACGCACATGTTAGTTCGTTCATCGACCTGAACTTTCCCTCGTGCGAATTTTTCTAAATTTTTTGGTTGCATCATGCTGCAAGTTTTATTTGGTTACTACTATTTAAGTCTATGACCATTTCGTTTTCATCCTCGCAACAATTAATTTTTCTGTGGGTCTGATAAACCAAATAGCTATAGGCCTTTAAAAATTCTATAAGTTTCAAAACTTCTTCATCACTAAATTTTTCTAACTCCGGACTCTGCCTTAATTCTTCAAGCGTCAAATCTCCTTCACGTTTGAATTCGTTTTCTTTATCAATCTTTCTCATGGGCTTTCTAAATGGAAAATAAATACTTTATGGGGAACGTGGTAGCGATTCCGAGTTTCTTTTTTTGAGGAAAAAAATCAAGGGAATAAACTTGCACGTTCAAAATATAAGTGCCATACTCAATGGCAAATACCACTAAGAATCGTCTATTTTGTGGGCATATGGGGTATAACAAAACACAAGGCAAAACTATGCCCATGCTGTAGGAAGATTTCTCATTTTTAAGGCAACCCTTGAGTGTTATTGATCTGTTCTGAAATGTTTTGAGAAGATTGGAGAAGATTTGTTTTAAAGAAATATCTCCTAATCACAGTATGCCTAGATTAGATAGGTTGTGTTAGGCGTATGTGCTAATTTCAGTCATTATTTAATTGAAAACTTGATATAAATTGCCGATTGGATTTTTATTTTTTGAAACTGTATATCGTCTTCACCGTTCACTTTATTTCCGTCAACAAGATATGACGTTGCTGAAGTACGTCCTCCGCGTACATTTAACATACTTGGGTCCATGTAAGAATTATCTACTTCTCTTATGATTAATGGTTTTCCAGTTTGTTCACCTATTGCTAACAATAAATAGTCAGCTTTTATTTTGGCTGCTTTTATCGCCATTATTCTAACGTCTTTTTTTAAGCTGTCTATTTTTGAGTGATTTACTTTTATAATGTTTGCGTCTGTAATTTCAATTTTCTCAAGTTGCTGAAAAACCTGTCCAACAGTCGCAGCATTAATAACCTTTAATGTGTAGTCTTTTTTAGTTAAAACGTCTTTGGTTCTCCATTTTACTTTTACATAATCTGCATTTGCGTCTGATAAATATAGGTTTTTAAAATCTACACCTATTTCTTTTAGGGCGGTTTTTAATTTTTCTTCCTGTATTTCAATTGAAACTTTATCTTTATTTACATACTTTTCTCGGATAACAATATTTAAATAAATTTCGTCTGGAATAATTTCTTGTTCCACTCTTCCTGTAATTTCGATAAAAGGTTTTTCTTCTACTTCATTCTCTGTCTGTCCAAATATAGATGTCGTAATTATTAATGAAATTGCAATTAAAATTGTTTTCATGTTTGTCATATGTTGTATGTTTTTATTAGCATTGCGCCTAACGGTTTCAAGCTAAATACCGTTTGGAATTTTAAACTCTTTCTACCGAAATATTACTGACAAAGATAACTGCTTAATGGACATTTGCAAAGTGCAAATAAACTTCTTTTAGGGGAGCGACTCCTTTTGCAAATTGCAAGACCGAATGGCCAAATTAAATTTAGGTGCGCTTATTACTTATAACGGTTTGCGGCTAGTTGTAGTGCGGTTAAAGGTGCGTATAAAATTATAAATTATTTCTGCATTTCTAATTCTAAACCTTTCAGAATAGAATCAAATTTTGGATTATTTTTCAAGTCATCAGTAACAAGTTTAGTCATTTCTTCCATCGTATTCTTACCAATTACTTGATAATTTTCGTTCAAATGAAAATATGTGTCTACCGTTTTTTTGTTATTTACTAAGTAAGTATGAACTATTGAATACTGAATGACTTCCTTTGTTTTAG
>JANPOX010000375.1:0-2831 GCA_031428235.1 Bacteroidia bacterium
ATCAATTAAAAACAAATTATCCTGTTACGTTAACTTTTTATGATGTCAATTATCAAAAGGTAAGTTCATTAAATTTAACCAGTAATGAATTTGGAACGGTATCCGGTTCCTTTATTGCTCCACAAAATGGGCTAAATGGACAAATGCATATTACTGACGGATATGGCAATGCTTACGTATCTGTTGAAGATTATAAACGCCCGAAATTTGAAACAGAATTTACACCGGTTAAAGGCAGTTACCGATTAAATGATGAAGTGAGTGTAACGGGAACAGCAAAAGCCTATGCCGGAAATGTGATTGATGGTGCTAGTGCAAAATACCGGGTTGTAAGAACTGTTAATTATCCGTATTGGTATTGGTGGTACCGTCCGAATTATGGTGCATCTGCATCAACTGAAATTACTAACGGGGAGACCATCACAAATGATACCGGAGCTTATATCATTAAATTTAAAGCATTGCCGGATGAATCAGTTTCTAAAACAAGCTTTGCCACTTATAATTATGAGGTGAGTGCAGACGTAACTGATATTAACGGGGAAACGCATAGCACGCAAACAGTAGTCAGGGTTGGTTACCAGGCACTTCAGTTATCAGTTTCAAGCGATGATATTATTGAAATCAATACTTCAAAACCCATTCATATCTCAACTACGAATCTCAATGGCGTTGATGAAAACACTAAAGGAACATTCACGATTTATAAACTAAAGCAACCACAGAAGGTATTCAGGAAACGTTTGTGGGAACAGGCAGACAGGCATAGCTTAACTCAGGATGAGTATTATAAAACTTTTCCAAATGACCTGTATGCTGATGAAACCAATAAATATAAATGGGAAAAAGAAAATAAATTATTAGAAAAAACATTTGACACCGGTTCTAAAAAAGAATATAATCTGTCATCAGAATTAAAATCGGCTGCACCGGGTGTTTATGTAATCGAGGCAATTTGCAAAGATAAATTCGGAGAAGAAATTAAGGCATTTGAGTATGTTACTTTATTTAATAAAAATTCCACTGTTATTCCTGAACAGGTTGCAGAATGGTTTTATTATCCTAAAACAAAAGCGGAGCCTGGCGAAAAAGTTGATTACATACTAGCATCCACTTATCCAAATGTCAATTATCTGTTTGAAACGGAACACGATTCGAAATCAACAGGTTCTAAAACCCTTCCTGCTTCAATGAAATCAAATGAAATAACTATAGAAGAAATTCATCGGGGTAATTTTGCTTTTCACACCACTTTTATAAAATGCAATCGTATCTACACCAGAAATAATATCATAACAGTTCCATACACTAATAAAGAATTGGACATACAGTTTGAAACCTTCAGGAACAAATTATTACCGGGTCAAGCCGAAGAATGGAAATTAATTTTAAAAGATAAAAAAGGCGAAAAAGCAGCGGCGGAAATGGTAGCCGGTATGTATGATGCTTCGCTTGATGCTTTTAAACCAAACAATTGGTATTTTAATATTTATCAAAGCTATTATGCCCGTTTAAACTGGTCATCAGGATTAGGCCGCATGGCAAACTCAACAGTATTTAATGATATATCTACTCACTACCAAACCTTGCCATCACGTTATTATGATGCATTGAATTATTTCGGCTTGGGCTTTTATAATAATTCTAGTTATGGATATGGCAGAGGAGATGGAGATTACCCTTCTGAATCTGCAGGAATGGTGGCAGATGAAATGTCTATGAGTCAAACGAAAAGTGCAGCGGCTCCAAGAATGATGGCGAATAAAAACCTAGAAGAAAGTGAAAAAAAATCAGATAAAGATCCGTCTGATATAACAACTGTCGCAACTGGAAAAGCAGAACAACAAAATATCGGTGGTGCAAAAAGCGGTGAAGGAAAAGAACAGAGTGGTGGCGGTGATCTTTCAAAAGTAAAAGCACGTTCTAATTTCAATGAAACCGCCTTCTTTTTTCCACAATTACAAACCAATGAAAATGGCGAAGTGATCATTAAGTTTACTGTACCGGAAAGTTTAACCAAATGGAAAGTGATGGGACTGGCTCATACTAAAGATCTGAAGATTGGCCGATTTGAAAAAGAAGTGATCACCCAAAAAGAATTAATGGTACAGCCAAATGCCCCACGTTTTTTCAGGGAAGGTGATAAACTGACTTTTATCAGTAAGATCTCTAATTTATCTGATAAAGACCTGGCTGGAAATGCCGAATTAAAATTATACGATGCCTTAACCGATAAAGAAATTTCAAGTCACATGATGGAAGCGATGCATGGAAACTTTCCAACTATAGGTTACAGAGATTTTACTGTTAAAAAAGGATTAAGTACTTCTATAGAATGGAATCTGCATATTCCTGAAGGGTATTCTGCGATCAAATATAAAGTTGTAGCGAAGGCGGGCAATTTTACAGACGGTGAAGAACAGGCCGTGCCGGTGTTAACTAACCGTATGTTGGTGACAGAAAGCATGCCAATGCCAATCAGGAGCAATCAAACCAAAGAATTTAACTTTACAACATTCACAAATCAGAATAATGCATCAACCACTTTAAAAAACCATTCATATACATTAGAGTTTACAGCAAACCCAGCCTGGTATGCCATTCAGGCACTGCCCTACTTAATGGAATATCCATATGAATGTGCTGAACAAACCTTCGCCCGTTATTATGCTAACAGTTTGGCAACTTACATTGTAAATTCTAAACCAAAGATCAAAGCTATTTTTGAGGCATGGAAAAGTTCAAGTCCTGATGCTTTTTTATCCAATCTTGAAAAGAACCAGGAGTTAAAAGCTGTGGTGTTAGAAGAAACTCCCTGGGTATTGCAATCG
>JANPOX010000376.1:0-7798 GCA_031428235.1 Bacteroidia bacterium
TTCAGTAGCAGATGAAGGCGCAGGCTTTGATCATGCAAGCTTACCAGATCCTACGGATCCTTTAAACATCGACAAACCAAATGGACGCGGTGTTTTTTTAATGAAAAATTTAGCCGATAAAGTGGAGTTTAACAATAACGGCCAGGAAGTGCTCCTGACGTTTAATGTGAATTAATGATTTCCTTTCACAATCAATCAATTGCTTTTAAGTTTAAAGAAAAAACAAACTTAAAGCAATGGATCAAAACCATTACTGAAAAAGAAAAACACAAGCTCGGGACAGTTAATTATATTTTTTGTACCGATGATGAGTTACTTGAAATAAATATCAAGCACTTAAATCACAAAACTCTTACCGACATTATTACGTTTGATTACACGGAAGGTAAAACTATTAATAGTGA
Organism: Bacteroidia bacterium; assembly: GCA_031428235.1. Taxonomy (GTDB): domain Bacteria; phylum Bacteroidota; class Bacteroidia; order B-17B0; family Aurantibacillaceae; genus UBA4416. The sequence goes on from JANPOX010000376.1 coordinate 405, forward strand.
TATATTTATCAGTATTGAAAGGGTTTTAGAAAATGCACAAAAATTCAATGTCACTTTTGAAGAAGAATTTCACAGGGTGATGATTCATGGAATTCTGCATTTATGCGGCTACAAAGACAAAACCAAAGCAGACGCTGAGCTGATGCGTAAAAAAGAAAACCACGCGTTAAAATTATATGCGTAGATGAAATTTGTTAAACTACTTTCAATCCTTTTGCTATTCGTTGTTCATAGTTGTTTTAGCCAGCAACAAAAGGAACTTCAGATCAACGGCATTGCTTTAAGCGAAAATCCTTGTGCGAAAATCAAATTGGTAAAACTCATTCCTGAATTATCTGCAGGTTTTGTATGTGACGTGCGGGATGCCCAAATTATTGAAGACTGCCTCGAGCTAACCATCATATATGGTGGTTGTAGTGGCAACCTAGAGTTAATAACAGATAATATTATTAGTACGGATCTTAAATTTAATATGAAGGCAAAATGGATTGAACCTTCTTTGTGTAAAGCATTACTTTTGACAAAAGTCACCTTTGATTTAAAACCTTATAAAGAATTGATTAAAGAAAAAAACGCGCTTATACAAATTATGGGAACTACTTTTGAATTGTATTATTAAAATTAAAGGGTATAACTGAGCAGATATTTAATGATCCGGAGTATCATTATTGAATTGCTTCGCCAGTTTTGATCTAAATCGTTCTTCGGGCGTTTGAACTTCATAAATGAACTTGCTAGTCGTTTCAATCCACAACAAAATTTCTTCAATACTTTTTTTCTGATGCGCTCTTATCTGTTCATCTGTAACAGTGTAATGAAACCCTATATTAGCGTTTTCAAGCTTTGGTTTAATTTCCATTTTTAAGAAGCTTTGAGAGTAACAAAACATCATTCTGATCTTGAATTCGATTGGCATACTTTTTCAATTTAATCAAATCTTCAACGCTTACAAGATGGATTGTTGTTTCACCTAATAATCTATCAGTTTTATTTTTCCAAAGCAAATCAAATTCTATCGGTGTATCAAGTAATATATCGAGATTCATAAATCCTGCCGCAGAATTAAAATAAGAATACGCAATCAGATTTTTATCTTTGATGGCTTTTAATCTATCTTCTTTACTAATAAATTTACTGATAGATGAAGGAATCACTGATTGAAACAGGAGATGTTTAACAGCGCTTTCAAAATTTTCAATATTCTTTTCATCAAAATCAAGTAAAAGATCAATATCTGCAGTCATACGCGGAATACCGTAAATATTTACTGCTAAGCCACCACAAATTAAATATTTTACATGATACTGATTTAGTATGTCAAATATTTTTTTGATTTCCATATCCAAATTTAACCAATTTCCAGTTTGTTTTTATAAAAAGTAAAAGGATAAATAATTTAATTCAACTCAAATTGCAGTCTGCTCAATTTTTGATACAGTCCCGAATTATTTTGCATGAGTTCCTGGTGTGTTCCCATTTCAATGACTTCTCCTTTTTGAAGTACCACAATTTTATCTGCGTTCCTGATAGTTGATAAACGATGTGCTATAACAATCGATGTTCTGCCTACCATTAATTTATCCAAGGCTTCCTGCACCAAACGTTCACTTTCACTATCTAAACTACTGGTGGCTTCATCCAAAATTAAAATTGAAGGGTTTTTTAGTACCGCTCTAGCAATTGCAACCCGCTGTCGCTGTCCTCCTGAAAGCTGAATTCCTCTATCCCCTACCCGTGTTTCAAACTTGTCAGGAAAGCTCATAATAAAATCATAAGCATTTGCTTGTTTAGCAGCATCCATCACTTCCAGCTCAGTTGCATTAGGCTTCCCGTATAATATATTTTCCTTTATAGTACCTCCAAACAATAAAACATCCTGGGGTACAATCGCCATTTGATCACGCAGTTCTGTGAGTTCGTATTCAGTTGAATTCTTACCATCAATAATATATTCGCCAGCTCCAGGCTCATAAAATCGTAATGCAAGGGATGCAATAGTTGACTTCCCGCTACCACTACTACCTACCAATGCAATAGTTTGCCCGGCTTTGGCGGTAAAGGAAACATTATGAAGCACTTTAAAATCAAGCCTTGTAGGATAAGTGAACATAATATTTTTAAATTCCAAATCCCCCTTTACTCTGTTCTTATTTAGATTAGTTTGGTATCCCAAATCTATTTTTTCATTCACATCATCAATTAAATCAAAAACCCGATCGGTTGCACCTAACGCTCTTTGTATTGAAGCTAACTGTTCTGGCAATCCTCCTAAAGAAGCAGCAACAAACAAAGCCAGCATCATGAAAATTCCGAAATTTTCAGCGCTCAACTCTTTCGAATTAATTAATAACAGCATTTTGTATAAAATAAAAAAGATAGATCCGAATACACAAGTAATAATAAAAGCAAAAAATGCTCCGCGCATCACTCCGTATTTTATTCCATATTGCCTGATTTCATTGGTGATGCCATCAAATCTTTTTATTTCCAATTTTTCGTTGGTAAAGGACTTTACACTTGTAATCCCAGTTAAGGCCTCTGTCACAACAATACTTGCTTCGGCAATTTTCTCCTGTAAGCCTTTAGAATACTTCCTTATTTTACGTCCATAGAAAATTGCTATAATTGTTATTGGCGGAATAATGACAATAAACCATTTTGCGACTTCCCATCCGGTAAAATGTACTAATAAAATTAACCCGCCTACGCCAACAATTGATTGTCTAATAACTTCAGAAATATTTACTGTAAACGCTTCAGAAATAACATTAATATCTGTAGATAAACGGCTACTCAAATCTCCTACCTGGTTTTTAGAATAAAAACTCATGGGCATCTGCACTAATTTATTAAAAGCATCAGTGCGTAATCCTTTTAAAATATTTTCTGTAACTACTGAAAAGGTAAGCACTCTGCCAAATGACACAATTCCTTGAACGATCAACAAAATAAACAATTCAATACCAGTTCCTGTAACCGAATCTTTAAAAATATTGGCTGCCATGCCGGTTTGTCCCAAATATCCAAACATTTTACCTGCCATAATCGGGAAATATAGCCCAACTACCGCTGTTGCCACAACAAAGAGCATTCCCAACACAAATAACCACTTACTTTTTTCAATATATTTAAATAAACGTAACGATTTTTTGAAATTTCGTTTAGAAAACCTCGCTTTTGGTAACTCGTCTTTGGTGTTTTCTGTTTTTGCCATTTTTTACCTTAAATTTGTGCGCAAATGTACTGTTTTTAGACAGGTTTCATCTAAATAGAGTTGAATTTTCGGCTTAACTTCAGAAAAAATTTGTCACATAATAAAAATATATTATATTTGCAGTCCAATTTTGAAAATCTTATAACATTTAAATACTAACACCATGAAACGCACTTTCCAACCATCGCAACGTAAAAGAAGAAACAAACACGGATTTCGTGAGCGTATGGCTTCTGCAAATGGCCGTAGAGTTATTGCAAGTCGCAGAGCAAAAGGTCGCAAAAAATTAACCGTATCAAGCGAAAAAACGCATAAATAATAGTTGCCTAAAGCAATTTAGTCCTTATTTAACAAAGCTGCCTGTATTAACGGGCGGCTTTTTTTATTACCTTAGGTCGCCTTAATTAAATTTCATATGATAAAAAAGTTACTCCTCGCATTGTTTATTCCACTTTCTTTTATTGCCCAACAGCAATCAACCATACAGGAGCAAAGCCAGCATTATAAAAACTATTCCTTTACAAAGGATACCCAGTGGGATAGTTTAAATACGATTGAAACAGGATCCGTTTATCACACTAATTCAAATTTATCAAAGACCACTGCCTGCGCCCTAACAAAAAAAGTATATGGCTGGCATCCTTACTGGGTTGGTTCGGTATATACCAATTACGATTGGAGTATGCTGAGTGATTTTTGTTATTTTGATTATTCTGTTAGTCCAACAACAGGTAATAATACCAACGGTTCCTTTGCCTGGGCCACGAGTGCCGCAGTTACAGCTGCAATTAGTAATAGTGTAAATGTGCATTTTTGTGCTACACTATTCTCAAGCCATTCTACGTTTTGGGCGAGTTCTACAGCACAGCAAACTTTTATTACTAATGCCATTAACCTGTTAAATTCGCGCCCTGGAACCAACGGAGTTAATGTCGATTTTGAAGGAATGGGTGCAGCCGACAAGGCACCTTTTACTGCTTTCATGACCAACCTGTGCAATCAGGTTCACGCTGCTAATCCGAATTACGAAGTTACAATGGCGCTGTATGCCGTTGATTGGAGCGGAACTTTTGATATGCCTGCTCTAAATCCAATTGTTGATCAGTTTATTATTATGGGTTATGATTATTATTATTCAGGTTCATCACAAGCAGGGCCAGGAGCGCCTCTCTATAATTTTCAAACAGGATATAATCAAACTTTGGCAAAATCAATTACTTATTATTTAAAACAAGGTGCCAGTAAAAATAAATTATTATTAGGGCTGCCGTGGTATGGCCGTGAATGGGAAACTGTTGCTGCAACCGCTCCATCCAACACCACAGGAGGATTTACAGCTTCGCGTTTATATAATTACGTTAGAAATAATCCAACCACTTATTCAGCAGCTAATAAAAACTGGGAAAGTAATTGTTTTAATCCTTTCTACTCCTATGTAACCGGCACTTCTACTCGCCAATGCTGGATAGATGACAATTACAGTTATAGCCGTAAATTTGATTTAGTAAATCAACGTGGCATTGCAGGAATTGGCATCTGGGCTTTGGGATACGATGACGGTTACTCTGATTTATGGAACCTCATCAGAGATAAATTTTCCAATTGCGCTACTGTGGCATGCACGGATAGTATTTTTGATATGGGCGGGCCAAACAGGAATTATTATGACAATGAAAATTACGTGTATACCATTGCTCCTACCGGGGCAAGTTCAGTAAAATTAAATTTTAAATACGTTATTACAGAAGCAAATTTTGACACCTTATTTATTTATAATGGTAATTCAATTACCTCACCTACTCTAGGTGTCTATACAGGAACAACCAATACAACATTTACCTTAACGTCCACTTCGCCTTCTGTTACCGTTCGTTTTAAATCAGATGCAGGCACAGTTCGATCAGGTTTTAAAGCTACCTGGGCCTGTCTTCAGGATAATACCATACCAACAACACAGATTACAACTCCTACAGGATGGATCACTCAAAATTTTACAGCGAACTATACTGATGCCGATAATGCAGGTGGTTCGGGAATCGAAAAAAGTTTTTATCAGCCAAGTTATTACAATGGGATTGAATGGAGAGCCAATGGTAATAGGGGATTTTTTAATGATGACTTTAACGGGCCTGCCATTCATCCAGACTGGACAAACTCTGTTGGAACCTGGAGTATAACATCAGCCTCATTCGTTCAAAGCGATGAAACAAACAGTAATACCAATGTTTACGCTGCTGTTACACAAAGTTTATCAAACCGGTATTTATATTGCTTTAAAGGAACGATCACCGGTGCTAATACAAACAGGAGGGCCGGAATTTATATTGCCTGCGATAATCCTTCCCAAACCCAAAGAGGTAACAGTTATATGATTTGGCTAAGGCCTGACCAAAGTGCTATCGAATTTTACAAATCGACTGCAAACAATATTGGTGTTCCAACTTATTCGGCAAGTTGTACTATCACTGCAGGAACAACCTACGATTATAAAATTTCCTACGACCGCATCTCGGGTGAAATAAAAATTTGGCAAAATGATGTGTTTATAGGATCATGGATTGATAATGCTACTCCTCATGCAAATGGATCAGCTGTTTCTTTCAGGTCAGGAAACAGTACTTTTAAAATTGATGACTTTAAGATCTTTCGTTCAAGGTCCGTTACTTCAAATACAATTTCAGTTGGCTCGGCTAATACGAATGATCTCCGGAACGAAAATCCATCACCTTCAACCATTGCAGGAAAAATCAATAGTATCACAAAAGATAACGCAAACAATTTATCTACTATCGCTTCCAAAACATTAAATGTTGACTGGACAAAACCGATTGCATCAACCATAATACAAGATGGAACTGCTAATGACATCGATACAACATATATTGGATCACAGTTAGACTTGAACTATAGTGCGGCAAAAGACACCAATTCAGGGGTTGCCGTTTATTATTATGCCATCGGCACAACTGTTGGATCTCAAAATTTGGTTGCATGGACGAGCAATAGTTTAAACCTAACGGCAACCAAATCAGGATTAAGCCTTATCAATAATCAGAAATATTACATCATGGTTAAAGCTACAAATGGAGCAGGGTTAGTAAGTGATAGCACCGTTAGTGATGGCGTTATTTATTTAATGTCAACTGGTTTAAGCGAATCTTTATTATTAAATGAACTTAATCTTTATCCGAACCCTGCCAACGAAAAAACAAATATAAGTTTGATTAGTGAAAGTATTGAAAGTGTAAATTATTCATTAATTGACGCTCAAGGTAAGGTTATTGAATTCAAGGAATTAGCTATTGTTAAAGGAATTAATACCCTTGAAATAAATGTTGGTCAATTACAATTAAGTAAAGGTATTTACTTTGTAAAGCTGGTTATTGATGGAAAAGAAATAACAAAAAAACTTATTGTACAATAAGCTACAATCAATTTTATTGGGCTAGTACTTTATAGTAAAATACATATCTTGCGACATAATAATTCATTAATTGCCAAAAATTTTATTCATAGCAGATCATCGTTTGAACAGGTCACCTAGTCAGCGTTACCGGTTTGAACAATACCTTGATTTTTTTAAGGCTAGTGGATTTAATTGGGAACTATCTGAAATTATAACACAAAAAGATGATGCTGTTTTCTATCATCCTGGCAATTATTTAAAAAAAGCAATCATTCTTTTAAGGTCGCTTTTTATACGATTCAAAGACCTGAAACGAGCTGGAGAATTTGACATTATTTTTATTCAACGAGAAGCATTACTGCTCGGCTCGTCTTATTTTGAAAAACAGTTCTATAAAAAAAATAAAGTTGTTTTTGATTTTGATGACAGCATATGGTTACTGGACACTTCTCCTGAAAATAAAAAATTTGAATTTTTAAAGAATCCGGATAAAACAAAGATCAATATCGCGCACGCTCATTGTGTGATAGCAGGAAATAATTATTTAGCGGATTATGCCAAACAATTCAACCAACATGTTGTTGTTATACCCACAACGATTGATCCTGATTTTCATAAACCAATATCTGAGTTAAGAAGTTTCAACTCCGCTCAGCCTGAGAAAAAAATTGTGATTGGATGGAGCGGAAGTATAAGTACTATCAAACATTTTGAAAGCTCAATTCCCTTTTTAAAAACATTGATAAAGAAATATCCCAGCAAACTTGAAATCCA
>JANPOX010000377.1:0-2337 GCA_031428235.1 Bacteroidia bacterium
CTCCATCATGTAACCTGCGCTTTTTTCATTTTTGTTAGAGATATTTAGTGGTTCAGATTTGTGCCAAAGTGCAGCGTTTAGTCTAATTATGTTTGGATAGTTAACTGTATTTTTTTCAAGCAGATTAAAATTCTCACTATCAGGTTCTAGACAAATTATTTTTGCCTCAGGATACAAGGTCGAAAAATAAATCGCAGCCATGCCAATATTTGCCCCGGCATCTATTATCCACCCATCTTTTTTGGTTAAATCTTGTCCGTAATTATATTGTTGCTCACAGAAAATCTGTTCAAAAATAAAAGGGTCAGACTGGTCAGTCCTTAAAAAGATCTCATTTTTAAAAACGTTGCTTTTTATTATAAAGTGTCCATTTTTACTAAATATTAAATTCTTAAATATCTTGACACCTTCCTTTATTTGATAATATCTTATGAGGCTAATTAATTTAATTAATTGTAGTCCGAGTTTTCTCAATTTTACTTTTTTTATTTTTTTTAGCTCAGATAAATAAAGCTATTTGTAAATCTGAGAGCGAAGCCTTGTTTTTAATTAAATATAAGATGACCTATTTTCTCAAAGAAACTTAGTTTGTCACCTTCAACGTAACCAATGGCAAAATTACCTTTTTGTGAACTAAAAGTTTGTGTTCTTATTTGTTTTTTTATTACCACAATGGAATCATAAATATGAATAGCGGAAATTGCTGTTTTTGAAGCATAATTTTTTTTACGCAGGGTTTTTTACCTGCATACCATAGATGCAAAACATCTACAAGGTTTTTGATGTATTTAATGTATGTTGCCTTTCTCTTTAAACCACCCCATAAGGGTACCAATGAGAAGAGTGTTTATTTTCACACAGATATATGCCACCGTTCTTAATCTTGGAAAATAACATTTCAAAGTTGGTTATTTGCTGCTTCATGGAGGGTCCTCCGTCATCAATTAAAATATCAAGGTCCTGAATTTCTTCAGCGACCTCTTTAAGAAAGGTTTTATCCTCTTTTAAGCTAAAAAAAATAGTAACATTTTCCTGCACTAACTCCCTACATTTCGGGTTGATAATGATACCGTAATATTTTAGATTGTCCCCCAAAAAATTTTCCAAAGTTCTGTTGAGCCACCTTGAGAAACGGCTATTTCTAGTAAAACAACTTGCTTGTTTACATAATCCTTAAAAGGAAAATAGTAGATCTCAAAATAGAGATCCCATTTATCCAAAAAATTGCCATTGTGGCTCTAAAAGATTTCTCTTGTACTCACCATTGGTTAATTAGTTGATAGGTAATTCTTAGGGTTATGGAGATATGACTGGCTTAGAAAATAAAAGTAAGCTTTTTTGGCAATAATTATTACCTTTCTCCCCAGTTTATTATGCCACCATTGATTTCAATTTGTATCCCTGCTTATAAAAATGAAGCCTTATTTGAAAGGCTCTTACATTCAATACAGATACAACGTTTCACCAATTTTGAAGTGGTTGTTACCGACGATAGTCCTGATGAAAGATTAAAAGAGTTGTGCGTATGTTTCGAACAAATATTTCAGATAAAATATTTTAAGAATGAAATTGCTTTAGGAAGCCCTGCTAATTGGAATTATGCTATTTCAAAGGCTGAAGGGGAGTGGATTAAGATAATGCACGCAGATGATTGGTTTGCTTCCGAGAGCAGTTTAAGCACTTTTGTAGATGCAATTAAAAGCGATTTAAGTTTTATATTTTCCGCTTATTCAAATGTTGATCTTAGCGATAATTCCAGTAAACCAAACCTATTATCGAAATGGGAATTAACTCTCTTAAAAAAATCGCCATTCAATCTATTCAAAAAAAATTTTATAGGCCACCCAAGTACTACCTTAATTAAAAGAAATAACGATAAAATTTTCTACGATGAAAATATAAAATGGGTTGTAGACTTTGATTATTATATCAGATATCTTTCCTTTTGCAAAAGCTTTGTCTACATTGAAACACCATTAATAAATATTGGAATCCATGATAAGCAAATTACTAAATCCTCTTTCAGAATTAAAGAAGTAGAGATACCTGAAAACCTGTATCTCTTGAAAAAAATAGGATCACAAAAACTCAGAAATATTTTTGTTTATGATTATTACTGGCGCCTTTGTAGAAATTTGCAATTAAGAAAACTCTCAGATTTAAGTCCTTATTTTGAGATAGAATCTGTGCCTGAGCCAATTTTAAAAATCATAAAATTTCAATCTAGGTTGCCAATATCTTTTTTGCACACAGGTGTTTTATCTAAATCAACAATGTTAATTTCCTATTTAAAAATATATCTTCTTAAATCTAATATACAGCATCCGTCTTCAAATC
>JANPOX010000378.1:0-3659 GCA_031428235.1 Bacteroidia bacterium
GGCTTAGATATAGGAATAACAGGAGATTTTTTGGCTCAAGATATTCGACTTTCATTACATCATCTAGGTGAAATCACGGGCAGTATCACGTCAGATGATTTATTGGCAAATATTTTCAGTAAGTTCTGTATTGGAAAGTAACCGCCCAAAATAAGCAAATATCAAACACATAGAAAAGACAGCTAAACGCCTAATAATTAGGTATTTAGCTGTTTTTTATTGCCTGTTTGTTTTGTTTTGTTATTGGTTTATTTTGTTTATATTTGTACCTCATTTGTACCTCAACGGATTTCTGCACCTCGAATCCGTTTTTTAAGGCGAAATTATTGCACTTAAATACACTTATTTATACTTACAATATCTTACAGCAATACTATGAGTTCAAATATTAAGGTACAAAGAATTTGCCAGCAATGCGGTAATGAATTTACAGCCCTGACAACAGCCACAGCGTACTGTTCTAAGCAATGTAATAGTAAAGCCTACAAAGCAAAGTTAAGAGCAGGAAAAGTTGAGGTAAGCAATAAAGAAACCAAGCAGATTAAAAACAAACCTATTGAAGAACTGAAAACTAAGGAGTTTTTGAGCGTTCGGGATGTTTCAAAACTGATAGGGTGTTCCGTTCGCACTATCTACTATCATATTGAGAATGGAAATATTAAAGCCGTGAACATAGGGCAAAGAATCACAAGGGTAAGACGTTCGGACATTGATAAACTATTTGAGCAACCTCAACCAATTTTAAGCCCTCCAAAGTTAATTGAGTACCATATTTCGGACTGTTATACTATTATGGAAGTACAAAACAAATTTGGCATTTCAGATTCAGCACTCAATAATATCACAAAACGAAATAATGTACCAAAAATAAAAAAAGGAAAGTTTACATACGTTCCGAAAGTAATTATTGATAAACTATTAAGCTAATTTCTAAGCATAAAGGACAAATGGCTACCAAAGTAACACTTCGACTAAAACCAATTTCTAAAAATAGACATAGTTTGTATTTAGATTTTTACCCTCCGATTATCGACCCAACCACAGGCAAACCAACTCGAAGGGAGTTTTTAGGCTTTTACCTAATTGATAAGCCCAAAAGCCCTATTGATAAAGACCACAACAAAGAAACTTTGGCAGTAGCTGAAAGCATAAGGCAGAAACGCCAAAATATTTTGGATAAACCCGAAATTTACACAGGTTACGAGCAGGAGCAGTTGAGGTTGAAAGAACAAGGCGAACAAAATTTTGTTGAGTATTTCAAAAAGTTGGTAGATAAGCGTAAAGCATCGAACTACGATAACTGGGTTTCAGCTTATAAGTACCTCAACGCTTTTACTAAGGGTACGCTGCGAGTTAATGACCTCAACGAAAAGTTTTTCAATGACTTCAAAGAGTATTTGCTTACTACGCAAAGCAATAAAAGTGATAAGGTTATTCTTTCGCAAAATTCGGCAGTATCGTATTTTAATAAGGTAAAAGCAGCCCTAAAACAGGCTTTTAAAGATGGTATGCTGCAAACAGACCTCAACGCAAAGATAGAGCCTATCAAGACAGCCGAAACGCAAAGAAACTTTCTAACTATTGAAGAACTAAACAGCCTTGTACGTACCGAGTGCCAAAACGTTTTACTCAAACGTGCAGCCTTGTTTTCGGCACTTACTGGGCTACGACATAGCGACATACAAAAACTAACTTGGAGCGAATTGGAGTACATAGAAGGGAACGGATATTTTATTCAGTTTAAGCAGCAAAAGACAAAAGGCGTTGAAATGATGCCAATATCAGAACAGGCATTTAGTTTACTTGGAGAACGCAAAAAGCCTACTGATAAAGTATTTGATGGTTTGGAATATTCAGCGTACCAAAACAAGTTTCTGTATCAATGGATAACAGCAGCAGGAATATCAAAGGATATTACGTTCCATTGTTTTCGCCACACATTTGCAACCTTGCAACTAAGCAAAGGAACTGATATTTACACCGTCAGCAAGATGCTGGGGCATAGAGAACTCAAAACGACCCAAATTTATGCAAAGATTATAGATGAAACCAAGCGTAAAGCAGCCGACAGCATACAGTTAGATTTTTGATATTTTTTAAACTTAAAGGACAAATGGAACAAAACGATAATAAATTACTTAACGAAGCAGATTATACAAATTTCGCAGAAGAACTTATCAAGTTGCCAAATCAATTGGCAAAACTTGATAATCTGAAATCAAAACATCAAAAATACTATGAAGTAAATAGAAGTTTTTATAAACAGTTTATTTACAAGATTGAGGAATTAATAACAGACCTTAGAGACGATATTTTTGAAAAAACAGCAGTACTTGCTGAAAGAAATCCAAAATTTAATTATGTTGAGGTAACCAAGCAATATGAGGGTATTTATAAAAACCCAAGTAGAGGGCAATTTACTATTAAGGCCTTGGAAGGTTTAAAAGACTTTGTTTATAAGTTTGAGTATGAAGTTTTAGAAAATAAAATTGATATGCATTATTGGTTTCTAAGTAGTGTTTTGACTTTCATAAAAAATGATATTAATGATGTATTTAAGTTTATTTCTGAAAATGATGTTTATAAAAACGTTAGAGTTGAAATTGAAGAAAATGGAACAATTTATTTTCAATATTTTCAAAGAGAATTAAAGAACAAGTTAGAAAAACAAGAAAATTGGAAGGTTATTGAAATTGATATTAAAGATAGATTCTTACCAATGATTCATAAATATTATGAATGGTATGAAATAAATAAAGAAGAAACTAAAAAGTTTGAGCCAGCCAATTTTTATGAGTGGATGTACGAAGTTATGCGTTCAACTGAAAAGGAAATAAATAAATGGTTTAAGGCAGAACAGCCAGCAGCACCCAAAAACCCAAAAGTTGAAAAGAAAGTTAGTAGTAATTTAGAAGTAACTGAAAAACAACGTAATCAAGCGAAACATTATGTTATGAACTTTGAGAGTATTTATAAAATACGAAAAAATACAGAACTTGCTTTAATTGATTTTGAAAGTAAGAAGATTAAAGGTTTTACAAAAAAAACATTAGAACGGTCTATTAAAATACATTATAATGACGATAGTTTAACCTTTAAAAGCTATGTAGAAAGGTATTTGTCAGACAAATTGTCGGACAAAAAAATGAGTATAAATAACTGATAATTAACACTTTATAGCAAATGACGGACAAAATAAAAATTGTCCGTTTTTTTTATGCCTTTTAAGTCCATTTCCTTTGAAAAGTCAGATAAAAATGTAATTTATTTGCAGATGTAATTTTTAAGAATCATTAAAAATCAATAAAAATGGACATCGAACAAACAAACATTACAGCATTTTTAACAGGGCTTTTAACGCCAATCATTAAAGATGCTATCAAGGCAAATACAATGCCTGTACCTCCACCGCCCGCCAGCGAACCACCAGCCGAAAGATTCATTGATACAAAGGAAGTATCGGAACTTTTGGGAGTGTCGTCAGTTAGTGTATGGCAATACGAAAAGAACAAAGTATTGCAGTCGTACCGTATCGGTAATTTGAAGAGATTCAAATTAAGTGAGGTTTTGTCAAGTCCAAAAGCTATCCAACGAACAAAAAAATAAGCAAAAAATGAATAATTCGACTATTCAAAATTTGCCTATTGGTTCGGGAGTGA
>JANPOX010000379.1:0-2106 GCA_031428235.1 Bacteroidia bacterium
TTACAATGAGCAAATAGAGTACCTCCATTAGCAGTACCGATTTCCATTACTCTATTTGGTTTTAAACTATAAAAATGTTCTAATAACTGAGAAAATTCCTCTTGATATTGCCATGGCTGAATCAATGATAAATTTTTACTAAAAAGGTCAGACATAACCTCACTTGGTATATATTCCCTATTCTTTTTTTCTTTTAAACTATTTTTTAAACGAATAAAAGCAAATTTTAATCTTATTTTATTGAACATATTTATATTATTGATTATTATTTAAAAAAAATCTTATATCTTTATCTGGCATCCATCCTAATACCTCATTGGCTTTTTTAACGTCAGCAAATGTAATTTCAGACTCGCCCTCTCTTTTTTCAATAAACTCATAATCCGTCCCTGAAATTATTTTAGCCAATTCCAAAACACTTAATGTTGAACCGTAACCAATATTAAAAGCGGTATTTAATTTATCAGGATTGATAGCCGCCATGTAATTTGCTTTTGCTAAATCAGCTACATGTATAAAATCTCTTTTTTGAGAACCATCCCCGGTTACTAATAATTTTTGCCCTTGCTCTTTACGGTATAAAAATATACCTACTACACTGCTATATGCACTAAATTTATTTTCGGGATTAAAACTTCGCGGGCCATAAGGATTAAAATAACGCAAGTTAACATAGTCTAACGGGTAACGTGTACTTAACAATTCTAAATATTTTTCTACTTCATATTTTTGAAAAGCATAAGGACTTAAGCAATCTATTTTTTCTGATTCGGGAGTTGGGATAGTTTCCGGTGTACCATAAATGGCACTTGAACTGCTAAACACAAACTTTGGAAAATAATTATCCTTTATCATCAGTTGAATTAAATGCATGGTGCATGTCAAATTTGCATTAATATGTTCTGTTACAAATTCAAAACTAGGCTGAATACGGGGCAAAGCTGCTAAATGAAAAATGCACTGGTAATTTTTAAGGGAACTCAATGAAGAAACATTTTCCTCCATTAAATTAAAACGGGGATTATTTAAATGATGTTCAATGTTTTTTTTATTTCCGGTACTTAAATTATCAATACCTACAATATTCCAATCCGTTTTTTCAATAAGGTAATCTAATAAATTCGACCCTATAAATCCCGCTACCCCGGTAATCAGTACTTTATTTATTTTCATGTAATTCGTCTAATACAATATGTAAAATAGTTTGGTGATAGCACTCTACAATGCCGTAACTTTTAGCATCGAGCCAAAAGTTAATATCTCCTTTTTTTGATAATTTATTATGTTGTTCAAAGCCACTTAACGTAATCACTTTTCCATTCATACTTTTTACATAATCAACTGCATGATTGATATTAGGCGAATTACCGGAACTGCTTATAGCCACTAACAAATCACTCTCTCCAAAATAAATCTTCAACCATTCAACCATGGCATTTTCGTATCCATAATCATTGGCAAAACAGGTAATTAAAGCGGCATCAGAAAATGCAAATGTTTGATACCTTGCAATTTTAGCAAAATCTTCAAGCATGTGCGAGCAAATAGAATTAGAACCGCCGTTTCCAATAAAAAAAAGACGCTTGTGCTGTTTAATTAACTTAACAGAATCAAAAATTTGTTCGTCAATTAATGAAGAGTTTAAAAACTCCTGAAATTTCTGCTTATACGTATTTAGTGGCATGATCTAATAATAATTCTTTTGTTACTGATTTTTCATTACACAACCAGGTTGTAGATAAACTAGCGGCCAATGAAGGTAATAATAATTTATCAGAAAAATTAATAGCCGCAGATAACGAGGCAAAGGCAAAAAAAGTATCCCCCGCACCAATGGTGTCTAAAACGTCAGTTTTATAAGAGCTTTGGCTCGAAAATGACTTCCCGTTAGTATATGTTGAACCGGAACGGCCCGTGGTTACAAATAAATTATCGGTATTTAATTCATAGTTGAAGATTTCTAAAATATCATCTTCCCGTGGCGTTCCTATTTTTTTATTAATCTGTAAACTCGCTTCTCTTAAATCAATACACACACTTTTTTTTCGACTTGATTTCCATTTAGAAATACGATTAAATCCGAAATTGTTTGAATTAGTTTGACAC
>JANPOX010000380.1:0-4353 GCA_031428235.1 Bacteroidia bacterium
ATTTTCCATCAATTAAACGGCAAACCAAATTAATATTTCCAAAACTGAAATAGGCATTTGTTTTATTGAATTCAACTTTTACAGCATCATCAATTCCTGATAATAAATTCTTTAAAACATTCAATGGTTTTTTAGGCATAAAGAAAGAAGCGGAAGCGCCTGCTTTTGCATCATTACGTGTATAACGCACCAATTTGTGCGCATCAGTTGCTACAAAAATTGAATTTTCATCATTAAACTGACAAAACACACCACTCATAACCGGCCGCAAATCATCGTTACCGGTTGCAAATATTGTTTTATTGATGGCGTTACCCAGTACATCACTTTTAATGATTACGGAGGTAGCAGATTCTACTTTTGGTAATTTAGGATATTCATCTCCATTATGGCCAGTTAAAGTATAATCTCCTGTTTCGGTTTTTAACTTTGCACTGAATTTTTTTGAATCAATAATGAAGGAAATTGGTTGCTCCGGTAAATTGCTCAAAGCTTCAAGTAAGGTTTTAGCAGGGATTGCAATATTTCCATTTTCAGATGATTCTACTTTGATGCTTGTTGTAATGGTCGTTTCCATGTCACTTGCAAAAAGTGTCAGCATGCCGTTATTAAGATCAAATAAAAAGCAATCTAAAATGGGAATTGTATTACTGGAGTTTAACACTCCGTTTATTGATTTTAAATGTTTTAATAAAGTGGATGATGATACTACAAAGTTCATAGGGTTAGTTTTTAATCAACTCAAATTTAACCATATGGTATCGGGAACAGCCTTGAAATGAGAGGTATTTATAAACTACTTTTTAACATTATTTTCTTGGCAGAAAATATTGATATGTCTGCAGAATCTTACCAAAAACATAAAACTGAGCCACTCCGTAATCCTTGCCATTATTGTATCTAACAAATAATCTGTCCGGATCATATTTGTAGTTAATGCCATACTCCTGATTTTTTTCGGCAATTGAGTGTTTATGAAAGAATTCGCAGATGTTACTTCCATTATTTCTGTCTATGATAGTTAGTGTTGCAAATGGTAATCCTGATTTTGATAATGAATCTACTAAGGGGTCATTTTTATCTAAAACAATTTCGCAGTTTACGTTTTGAAAATAAGCAATGTATTGTTTCACTTTATCTTCTTCAAAGGATAGTGCTTTTCCTTTTGACGTTTTTAATCCAAAACGTTGCATACTAAAAAGGTCAATAACAAACGACGAATCCGGAACTTCATGCAATTCCATTTTGATTTGTTTAATCTGAGGAGGTCTGTAGTTGATCAACAGACGGTCTCTCCAGTCAATATCATCAGTCACATAACGCGTCGATAAAAACCCATCAAAACCGGGAATATGAGTTATAAAGGGTTCTTCATAATTTTCACCCGTTTCCAAATCAGTAAGGATCATATATGTTCCTGTGTTATCCTGTGTAGGATGGCCAACATAATATTGTTTCACTTTTTCTCCTTTACTGTAAATCTCGATTTTCGTGGATTTAGCAGCCATGATTTTGATGACTGAAGTACGGCCGTTTTTTGAGACCGGTGATTTCACTTCTAATGATCGTATCGTGTATAATAATAATTCTATCACATCTGGCCTTACATGAAACTTTCCGTTTAAAACCCAACCTTCTGCTTTTCTTTCAACCAAAATCTCTCTACCGTTTTTATCGGCTAAAAAGATTTTATCAATAGCAGCTGTATCTTTAACTTTGAAATCACTCGCTTCTTTATCAATGGTTGAGGTTTTGTTTTTAGTCTTGTAGATATAAATTGATAGAGCTGTTAAGGCAATTAATACAGAAAGAATAATGAGGGTTGATTTTTTCATATAGATGAGGTATAATACTACTTGCTGTATTTTTTCTTTCGGATATAATATTGTATCAATCCAAAACAAACAATAATTAATAAAGGTAAGCCCACGTTCGTTAATTTCCATTTCGAAACCTGTGTAGCAATTTTCTTTTTATCTAATAACCTTAATTTCACTTCGCGCGAACGTAATTGAAGCAAGCCTTCATCGTCCAATAAATAATTCATGCAGTTTAATAAAAAAGTTTTATTTGCAAATTGTTGTTTCGTGTACATATCATAACCCACAGGATATATCATTCCTGTAGCCCTTTGGTATTCATTTTTAGCGATATCTCCATCCGCTATCACAATCATTTTTGTAGGCGGACTTTTTGCTTTAAAATCAAAGAGACTATCTTCTAAAATTCTGGTGGTAATCCTGTTTTTATAGTTAGATTCAAATTGTCCTTCTAACAAACAAGCTATGTTTTGAAAAGAATTGTTGTATTGACTTTCCTGTGGTTTTAATTTAACCTGAGCCGCTAATATGCGAACAGGTGTGGGTTGTGTTTTGGTGTATTTCGATGTTTGTAATAAGATCGTTTTTGTAACATCTCTTGAAAATACGGTGTCAAGTGTCCCAATATATTCTGTTCGTATAAGATCTAAATTTTTTACAATAGGGTGGTTTGATGAAGGAAGAATTAAAGGATAATAATTCCAATAAAAAGGTTTGAAATCGGGTTGGCCTTGTTTAAAACCCACATTTACAGGCACCTGAGCTGATTGTAGATCCTGAACTAAAACCGGATTTAACCGTACACCATATTTAAATAAAATATCATCCAGGTTAAGTTCATTTTTAAAACCTAAAGAATATCCTCTTGTAGTTAACGTATCTCTGTTCACATAAACAGGGTCAATCATCCACAACACTTTTCCTCCATGCATCACAAACTGATCGATAATGAATTTATCTTTTTCATCAAACATTGAATCAGGTTGAGCAATCACGATAGCATCAGCGCCTTTCAAAGAATATAATTTATGATTGATATTTACGCGTGATACATTATAGTATTCTGCCACCGAACGCATAAAATCTGCGCCGTGAATAGTATCCAGTTCATCGTGCCCTTCAATAAAAAGCACTTCTGGTTTTTTTAATAAAGTTGTTTTACGAATGGCGTTGGTTAAGCCATATTCCAGTTCCTGTACTGAATTATTGATGCTTTGTTCAGGTTCAAATCCAAGTTGACGCTTATAGATCTGCCATACACTTTCTTTTCCTTTATAAGTAATGATTGCTCCCGGCCAGATAAATGTTTCTGATACTTTTTGAGAACTTCTGTCAACGATCTGTTCAGGCATAATGCCTTTATCATACAGCTGTTTCTCTATCTTATCTGTTTCTTCTTTACTTGGATTATCAAGTGGATTGATTAATTCATATTCAAGGTTATTGTTAGAGTAAGCTCTGAATTCATCCAGTAACTCTTTCGTTTCATTTTTTAAACGAGTAAAGTTGGGATTAAAGTCGCCTTGTAAATACACTTTAATATAAACGACATCATCGAGGTTCTTCAATAGTTTGCGGGAAGATTCAGAAAGTGTATATCTTTTTTCAGAAGTTAAATCAAAACGCTTGAATAAAAAAGAGCCCACAAAATTCAGAAGTACGACTATGGTTAATACCACCATGAGCATGGCAATATCTTTTCTTTTTCGTATGGATTTTCTTTGCATCATATTACCACTTTCTGCTTTCTAAAACGAGTTTTGATAATAAATTAAATAAAGCAATAATGCTCACAAAATAAATAACATCTCTTGTATCAATAACACCGCGACTCATGCTAATGTAATGGTCATTCATTCCAAGTCCTTTTACAAACGCATCATATTTGCCAAATACGCCCGCTGTTGATATAAAGTCAAAGCCTACATAAGTAATGAAACAAAGTAAAAGAGCCATAATAAAAGCAATAACCTGGTTTTCAGAAATGGCCGAAGCAAATGTTCCTACTGCTACAAACCCTGCCCCTAAAAATAATAAACCAACATAAGAACCCCACATACCACCTGTATCAATGTTGCCTTTGGGATAACCTAACTGGTGAACAGAGTAATAATAAATTAAGGTTGGTAATAAGGAAACGATTACCAATATAACACCGGCAAAATATTTTGCCATTACAATTTGCAATTCTGTTAATGGTCTCGTTAATAATAATTCAATAGTGCCTGTTTTTTTTTATTCTGAAAAACTACGCATAGTGATTGCAGGAATTAAGAATAAATAAACCCAGGGAGCAAGGATAAATAATGGATCTATATTTGCGAAACCGTTTTCCATTACATTGGAGCCTGCACTTTCTGTTGGCACAAGCCACATAAAAGTTCCAATGCCAGTTATAAAAACACCGATGGCGATATAGCCGATCAGAGAGCTTAAAAAACTTCGTATTTCTTTAATTAATAAGGTAATCATACAGAATTCAAAAATAGCAATAGATTTTAAAATATACTATTATCTTATGCATCTCGTTTTA
>JANPOX010000381.1:0-2005 GCA_031428235.1 Bacteroidia bacterium
TAAAAAAAAAAAATATGAAACAAAAAAGATTGTCTCTAGCTGATTTTAAAATGAATAAAATCGAAAGCAAAAACGAAATCGACAAATTGATGGGTGGAGCAGCTGCAAGTTGCCATGGAACTCATTGTCCTGCACCTATTACAGGGGATTGGAATGACCCTTTATGTGATGACAATGTTCATAGTCAAGGTTTTGAAAACTCAGCACAATTTATTAACAACGGAGATGGCACAACAGGCTATTCGCCAGAGATTAGAAAATAAAACAATTCCTAATCTTAATTTAAAAGCTAAAAATCTAGCATAGCTAGATTTTTAGCTTTTTTTATTAATATAAAGCTCCGATTTATTAAAAAAATATTGAACTTAACTTAAAACTATATATGCAAAAGCGCATTGATTTATTTTTTCTTTTTTTTATAGCTTGTTTTTCTTTTATTAGTTGTGATGAAGAAGATATTTCGTATTCTCCAAAACCAAGAGGGTATTATCGAATAACTTTCCCAAAAAAAACATATAGGGTATTTGATACGGCTACTGCTTACAAGTTTGAGATTCCAATTTACTCACAAATGACGAAAATTAAACATAAAAATGCTGGTGTTGACTGGTTTAATCTTGAATTTCCAAAATTAAAAGCTACTTTGCATTTAAGTTATAATAAATTGGATAAAGATCTTATTGTGCATTTAGAAAATGCACATTATTTTGCCAAAACCCATCAGCAAAAAGCTACCGGCCTTGAAGAAACAGTTATTATTAGGGATAGTGCAAAGGTTTATGGTTTGCTATTTGATATAAAAGGTAATACTGCATCTTCAGTCCAGTTTTATTTAACTGATAGTGTAAAGCACTTTATGCGAGGAGCTTTGTACTTCAATTGTGTTCCAAATATAGATTCTCTTAAAATTGTTATCGATTTTATCAGACAGGATATCATACATTTAATAAACACAACAAGTTGGAAAAAAGAATAAGATTGGTTTCCATTCGATTGAATCCTATATACAGGTATTTAACATTGAAAAATATGTAATACTGGTATTGTAATATCTATAAATATAAAATTAAAGCTGTATTTAATTCGGTTGCTGAAAAGTATCATAAGTGATGCCATTGCAGTGAATTATTAAGAATAAAACGTCAATATTCCACCAAATAGAACACCCCAAATCGTCAATTGATGTTTTGGGACTTAGAAAAAGGATTTTAACCTAATTATTTTCATCATATTTTTATATAACTTACTTCGACATTTTGTACCTTCGCCTGACAAACTTCGGCATTTTAACACTTAGTGTGACATATCAAAGTGATTGTTTGTGACAAACTTCTTTATTTTTCTAATTCTTTAATAGCTTGTTTAAAATTAATAAACTCAACTTTTTGTTCTTCCAGATATTTGATCAGCCATATATACCAGTCTTTCCATGTTTTATGTGCATCCGAGAAATAACGGTCATGGAAATCAATTCCAAGATAAGGCAATTTCAGATCCACCACTTTATCAATAATCTTTTTAGTCTCATCACAACTTTGCTTAAAGTTTTTGCTTTGCCATTGTTTAGGTTTTTCGATAATGTAACCATCCATTATCTGAAACGGAAATTCCCACATCGTACCAATCTTGTAGGGAGCTTTAAAACTCATTTCACTACTATCAAATTGGTAACCTGCCCGTGCCATATTGCTAAATGTATGTTCATTAGTGCGGATGTAATGCATTCGGCTACCAAATTGAGTTTGTTTTGTGAGGTTTTTAAATAAAGAATATTCTGTATTTATCTTCTCAAAGTTTTCAAATTCAATACCATGAACGCCTACATCGCATCCCATTTGTAGCATCTTTTGAATCCATAAAATAGCTTTCTCCTGCGAATATGATAAGCCAATTCCATTATTGACACCAATAAAATAAGTTGAAGGGACTTTATGTTTAGAATTGAATTGATGAAGCGCTTCTATATGTTGCCATTGGTTTTTGAAAACATCTGCATACCGGTTAA
>JANPOX010000382.1:0-17014 GCA_031428235.1 Bacteroidia bacterium
CTCATTTCATCCGGTGTACATAATTGTAAAATGCTATGACGTATAACCACGCTGATATTATCAAATGCTCCTGTACATAACAGCATTAAAAAAGCAATCCAGTAATTAGTTGAAATTGCAAATAAGATAGTAAATAAACCAAAGGCACCCACTCCACATAATAAACTAATGCCTGCAAATTTAGCAGGAGTTTTTACCGCTAAATAAAACGCCATCAGCACTGCGCCCACTGCTGGGGCAGTCCGAAGCAAGCCATAAGATTCAGGCCCTAAATGCAAAATCTTATCGGTAAAAGCTGGTATTAAGGCAACAGCGCCGCCAAACAAAACTGCAAACAAATCAAGAGATAAAGCACTTAACACTAATTTATTTTGAAATACAAATTTTACACCTACCATCATGCTTTGCATGAAGGATTCACTAGTGTTTTTTACAGGCATTGGTTTGGATTTGATTAACGCATAAAAAATAATAGCGAACAAAAACAACACACAGGTTGTACCATAACACCAGTTGGCATGAAAGGAATGATTGTGGCCATACAATAAGCCTGCGATAACCGGCCCTAAAACAGAACCCACGTGCCAGGCAGTACTATTCCATGTAGCAGATTGCGTATATAATTCTCTGGGTATAATTTGACTCATAAAAGGCGTGGTGCTCACTGCTAAAAAAGATCGGATAATACCAAAAACAAATACAACAACAAAAAGTGCCACCATGCCGGCATTTTTAAATAAATCAAAATACGAATTGCTTAAGCCAAACAAAAACAAAGACCCTAAAAATAAAGCGATACATCCTACTAAAATTATTCTCTTACGATTAATTCTGTCGGCCAGGTAACCGGAATAAAAAGAAGTAACTATAAATGGTAAAGCTTCAGTAAGTCCAATTAATCCTAATGCCAATTCCTCTTTTGTATATTCATAATATATCTGAAGATAAATGGTACTGAATTGCATTTGAATGGCCAACGTTAAAAAAAACCGGGCAAACACAAACCATCGGAACTCTTTGTGTTTTAATATTTCCAGGGATGATGAAAATGACATTATCGTAAAAGTATTATTTTAAAATTTATTAAAAAGACTTAATTTTAAACATTCATGGAAGAAACGCCTCATAAACATCTCACCATTAAATCATGGGCAGAAGACGATCGTCCGCGAGAAAAACTATTGACTAAAGGCAGACAGGCACTTTCTGATGCCGAACTTTTAGCAATTTTATTGTCATCAGGCAACAGGGATGAAACAGCTGTTCAATTAGCGCAACGGATTTTAAAAGAACATTCAAATTCTATTAATGAACTAGCTAAATTACACTTAGATGATTTAAGGAAATATAAAGGTGTTGGTGAAGCTAAAGCTGTAACTATTGCGGCAGCGCTTGAAATTGGCAGAAGAAGAACTGATGAATCCATAGATGAAAAAATAAAAATTACATCTTCCAAACAAGCTTATGCTATTTTAAAATCAAAACTAACGGATTTACCACACGAAGAGTTTTGGATTTTGTTTATGAGCAGAAGTAACAGTGTAATCAAAACAGAATGTATTAGTCGTGGTGGCATTAGCGGAACAGTAGTGGATATCCGTTTAATTTTAAAACCTGCAATTCAGTGTTTAGCTAGTTCCATTATTTTGGCTCACAATCATCCTTCCGGTAATTTAAAACCCAGTCACGAAGACATTCATTTAACAAAAAAAATAAAAGAGGCTGCAAAACTTATGGATATTGGCCTGCAAGATCATTTAATTATTGGTGATCAGGCTTATTTAAGTTTTGCTGATGAAGGAATTTTATAGAAATTATGTCCCCCTGAACGGTCCCGATAGCTATCGAGAGAAGGGTTGAATTTAGAAATGTAGAAACACAATTGAATAAATTAATTTTTGTATGATCAAACTAGTAACCATTATTGGCGCAAGACCACAGATTATTAAAGCAGCTGCGCTGAGCAGAGCCATTAAAAATAAATTTTCAAATTCTATAAAAGAAATTATTGTGCATACCGGACAGCATTATGATGAAAATATGAGTCAGGTATTTTTTGATGAATTGGGAATTCCCGCGCCAAATTATAATTTAAATACAGGAAGCGGCAGCCATGGAAAACAAACTGCGTCGATGATTGCAGGCATAGAAGAAATATTAATACAGGAGAAGCCGCAAGCAATCGTATTGTACGGCGATACTAATTCTACGCTAGCTGGTGCTATCGCCGCAAGCAAAATTCATATTCCGGTTGTGCATATTGAAGCAGGCTTACGTTCATTTAATAAATCAATGCCCGAAGAAATAAATCGCATCATGTGTGATCATGTTTCAACTTTATTATTTTCTCCCACTAAAACCGGATTTCAAAACTTAATTAAAGAAGGTTTTAATCCTAAAAGCGCTAAACCTTATGGTGCAGACAATCCCAAAATATATCACAGCGGCGATGTGATGTTCGACAACAGTTTACATTTCAGTGATTTGGCAGAAAAAAAGACAGTTATTCTTTCAAATAACAATTTAGCAAAGGGAAAGTTTATTCTCGCGACTATACACCGCAACAATAACACGGATGAGCCAATAAGATTGAATGCCTTATTTAATGCCTTGTACAAAATCAGTGAGCAACATCAATTGGATGTATTGTTGCCTTTACATCCACGAACTGCTAAATTATTGGAGTTTAATCTGGACCAGGAATTACATCAAAAAATAAAAGCCAGTAAGCACTTTAAGATCATTCAACCGGTATCATTTTTAGAGATGATAGCATTGGAGAAAAATTGCAAAATAGTAATGACGGATAGTGGTGGTGTACAAAAAGAAGCCTTTTATTTTGAAAAACCTTGTGTGATTCTTCGTCCTGAAACCGAATGGGTAGAATTGGTGGAATGTGGGGCTGCTATTATTACGGATGCCCATGAGCAAAAAATAATTGAAGCATTCAAAACGTTAACTTCAAAATCAGATATGAAATTTCCAAAGTTATATGGGGATGGAAAAGCTGCAGAATTTATTTGCGGGGAGATATTGGATAATTTATATTAATTAGCTTAAAACAATTAAACCGGAAAGAAAAATTATCAATTGATGATCTACTCTACCGACCCGTTTCCTGCAATGTTTATAGGGAATTGAGTGATTGTATTTTTATTAATAGAATTTATTATAAGAATAATAAATAATAATTTAGATAGTGAGTACTGATAATCTACTCCATTACTTTTACCATTTGCTTAACAGTAATGTTTACATCGTCTATATCAACGTTAGCCTTCAAATTAGGAGCATATGCAAATATTTTAAAAAACATGCCTGATGTCAGGTAATTTTCTGCCGGAATAGTTATGCTGTCAACAATATTAATCCACTCATTGGGTTTCGCCCCATAATTTATTAAATCAAAACCTGCCCATGACATCATCGTATTATTATC
The DNA here is from genome assembly GCA_031428235.1 of Bacteroidia bacterium. Lineage (GTDB taxonomy): Bacteria > Bacteroidota > Bacteroidia > B-17B0 > Aurantibacillaceae > UBA4416. The sequence goes on from JANPOX010000382.1 coordinate 3,440, forward strand.
CTGGAAAGCCACTGCCAAACCGTTACCTTTCGTGGGATTGGAGCTTTTCATCCAAAAATTAAGGATTAATCTTATAGGAGAACCTACTAACGTGTCATCTAAATCAATCTTAACAGTACCTCCATATATATGAGCGCTATCGGCATGGTATGAATATTTTCCTGAATGTGCTGTACCTTGAATTCTAGTAGAGTGATCAACATTAACAAGTAATGTATCTTCAGCATCTAAATTTATTTGTGTAACTATAAAAGGTTTTTCAACTTCTTTAGGAGATTTACATGATACAGCAATAAATAAAAATACTATTAAAGCGCCATATATAAATTCATTTTTTTTCATCGGTTAAGCGAGAATTAATGGTTTAAAAACTCGCGACAAATGTAATAGAATTTTTTCTTAAAAAAAGTCCATTTATCCTAAAAAACCATTGATAATTATGGTAATTTCACTTTTTTAAAAACAGAATGTCATAAAAAAATAAACCCGTTTTTTAAACATACAATGGCCTTATCAGAAAATTTAAAAGTAAAAAATACGGTCACATTGATCCTGTTTGATCAAATCAAAAAGCCCAAAAATTATATTCTCTTATTGTTTGCAACAATTTATTGTTTAATATCCCTTGTAAACCATTATAATTACAGAACCTACGCATTCGACTTAGGGATTTATAATAATTGCTTATATCAGTATGGCCATTTTCATAAAAATCCTTATCCGTATTTGCATTATATGTTTAATGATTTTTTAGCAGATCATTTCTCACTTTATACTGTTATTTTATCTCCATTGCACTATATTTTTGGCTCTTATACATTACTGTATATCCAGATTCTTTCTATTTTATTTGGAGCGGTAGGTATTTATAAAGTTGTACAAAATCGGTTCACTGATTATTTATTGCCGGAAATAGCCATGATACATTATTTGTCATTTTTTGGAATATATTCGGCACTAAGTTTTGATTATCATGATAATACAGTATCTGCAATGCTTTTGCCCTGGTTTATTTACTATTATGATTTAAAAAAAACAAAATGGACGGTTTTCTTTGCAATTTTAATAGTTATAGGTAAAGAAAATATGCCAATTTGGTTAGCATTTGTTTGTGCAGGACTATTTCTGTTAAATTACAAGGATAAAGGAAAACGCAATCTAGCACTGCTAATTAGCATTGCATCTGTTATCTATGTAGTTGTAATTATTAAAATAGTAATGCCATCATTAGATGCTAAAATGGCTCAAAATGGTTATCACGCTTTCCAATATTCAATTTTAGGATCTAATGCTCAAGAGGTTTTTTCGAATTTAACCCATCATCCTTTAGTTATCTTTAAAAGTCTATTTTTTAATCATATGCCGCAATATTCCGAATTAAAAGATATTAAAAAGGAACTTTATCTGTGCTTATTGTATTCGGGCGGTTTTATGCTATTTTTCCGACCTCAATATTTAATTATGTTATTACCTATTATTGCCCAAAAAGTTTTATCAGACGATTTTGGAAAATGGGGCATTAATAACCATTATTCTATTGAATTTACTCCAATTATTGTTATTTGCTTTTATGACGGCATCTCTTTTATTAAAAACAAAAAGATTCTCTATGCTTCTTGTTTGGTAGTTTGCATTTCAACAGCACTTTTAACGCTTAAAAAGATTGAAAAAAGACATTCGTTTTATTATAATAAGGTTAATACTGCGTTTTATACGAAGAAACATTATCAATGCGAATTTAATAGGCAAGAGATAAAACGTGTTATGAAATTAATTCCTGAAAATGCTAATTTAAGTGCTTTAAATATGTTCTGTCCACATTTATCGTTTAGGAAAAAAATATATCAATTTCCTGATATTAGCGATGCTGACTATATTTTGTTAGCTGACACTCCTAGTGCCTACCCAATTAAAGAAGAAGAATTGCAAATCAAAATTCAGGAATATAAACAAGCAACTGATTGGGAATTATTATCTGCTTCAAAAGGAATTTACTTGTTTAGAAAAAAGAATTAACGCTGGCTTAGACGCTAGTATATTAGTAAACTTTAATTATTAATTTCAATAATAAACCTTCAATAAGAAGAACTGAAATTAATCGTTTTATAAAAAAACCCAGGCTATATAAACACAGCCTGGGTTTAAAAATCAAGTCCCTCTATTTACTCTAAAACCGTTTCCACTTTTTTGATAGTTACGCTTATATCATCAAAATCTACTGTTGCCTTCTTATTTCCATTAATTCCAAAAAACTTAACCAACATACCAGATTCTTTAAACTGTTCTGCCGTAAAAGTGATACTGTCTTTAACATTCACCCACTCATTTGCTTTAGCTCCGTAATTTACCGGATCCATAGTTCCCCAAAAAATGGCGGCATCTTTTAAATTATATGACAAAGCCAAGCCGTCCCCTTTCATTGGATTAGAGGATTTACACCAAAAATCAACACAAATTCTAATACTTGAATTAATTAATGAATCATTTAAATTTTCGACAAAACCAGCCGAATATTGATTTAGGGAATCAGTTCTAAATGCATAATCACCTGTATGGCCAATGCCTTTTACCCTACTTGACTCTACAGGGATTGAATCTTCCGCTGTTAAAGTAATTTTTTTTATATCAGTGGTTTTTTCTATTTCTATAAGCCCTTCTTTACAAGAACAAAGAAAAAATGTAGCAGAAGCAATTAATACAGTGATTTTTTTCATTTTCTATTTTTTGGCAAATATATATTTATTTATGATAGATTGTCATCTTTAAAATTATTCATAATTATCTTCTACTCAATATCTGATAATATGAGCATTCCTTATAGCGGAGAATAGGCTTTAAATTAAACAATCTATTCACATCCACATCTCTTTCATATTGTTGTGTTAAAATATAACTACCACTAGTTAATATCATATCCTCGTGAGTAACTATGTCACTATAATATCCTTTTAGGCAGTCTTTTTTGGCATAGAAGTGCAACACAAAATTGGAGTTAGAATTAATAATATGGATACTATCATTTTTATGCCCTTTAGCTCTTATCTGCTTCATAAAACTTCCCAATGCAGCGCCATCTTTACCCTCCAAATTATTGGAAACAACTTTGAAAAATGGCCAACAAAAAATGCAAATAAACAATAAGACAAACTCCTTACCTTTTTCTGTTATTAATATGCAAAAAGAAGTTCCGATAATTACCGCCATCAAAGGATAAAGCGGAGCATCATACCACTCGAGTTTGGTCGTAGACAGCGCCAATAAAATAGAGATGCTGGTAAAAATAAAAATAAAAAACACGCCAATACTCTTTTTAATATCTGATTTCCTGGTTAAAATATGAATGATACTAAAGGGCAATAAAATAATCCACACAAAAAATCTATCCTGAGTAACCATATAATCAAAGTAGAAATAAAACGGTAAAGTTTTTCCATTTAAATAGTCCTGGCGCATTAACCTACCTCCAATTTCATTATCTAAAACAGCCTGAAAATAACCAGGAGTAAGGTGGCTTCTTAACCCATAATATCCTATGACAAGCAGTACGAAAGATATCAGCGCCAGGTAAAATTCTTTTCTTGTAAATGTTGCGCCTAATTTCCGGGTATAAATTAACCAAGCTAAGATCCCCGGTAAAGCTGTTAATCCTGCTATACCTTTAGTTAAACATCCAAAAGAAATAGCAATACCTGCTAGTAGTAAATAAGTATTAGCTTTATTAGTTGATTCAGCATTTGTATAGCCAAAAATTAAAATCGATTGCAGTAAGATCCAAAATGCTAAAATGGAATCAGTGTCTCCAGTGCGGGCAATATGCCAACCAACATAACCGTAACTACTCAATAAAACAAGGGGCAGAGCTAATGCTATCCAGTAATTTTTAAATATTTTTATTCCAATTATCCAAATTAAGAGAACGCTTAAAAGGGCAAAAATCGCTGATGCCATTCGAGCGCCCAACTCATTAAACCCGAAAACTTTTATACATGTTGCCATGGACCATATAGCAAATGGCGGTTTAGAATTATATATATCCGGCTTCCCTAAAAGATATACTTCAATAGGATTACCTCTTTCAAGCATTTCCTGAGCATTTAAGGCGTAGCTCGATTCATCCCACATATACATGGGTTGTTTTGCCAATTGATGAAAAAGTGAGAAGTAACTGAGTAATAAAAAAACACAAAGTGATCCCCAAAGTTGAAAGTGCTTAGAATACGCCATATGTTTTTTAAGCCCAAAAATAATAAAAAAACGCTAGCACGGTCAAATATAAAACCTGACAAAATCTCAATACACTTTAGATAGTAAATAAATACTACCTGCCATTAGCTAATTCGACTAAATACTAATCTTGTTTAATCTGACTAAATTATTCATTTTGCTATTTAAATGAAAACAAAAGATGTTTTCAAAAAACACGATTGATTACATAATATATATTTAGTATTTTCGTTGTTATAAAATAATAAGTAAACTGATGGAACACCCTCGTATTATAGAATTTCCCAAACTTGGTAATCCGGATATTGGATATATTTCTGTGGCCGAAAACCAAAAAAACGTTCCTTTTGATATAAAACGTGTTTTTTGGAGTTATCATACTCCTGACAATGTGGTGCGTGGAAGGCATGCTCATCATAATACGGAAATGGTTTTGATTGCCACGCTAGGAAGGATCATTGTTAATACTGAAATGCCAAATGGTGAATTAAATGTATTTTCTTTAGAATCACCAAACCAGGGATTATTCCTGCCAAAATATTGCTGGCATACCATGCAGTATAGTCATATTGCAGTTCAATTAGTATTAGCCTCATCTTTATATGAAGAGAAAGATTATATAAGAAATTATGAAGATTTTAAGAAAATAAAAGGAGCCTAATGGGTTATTTTAAACACGAACTTTCTCAGGTAGATTCAGATACTATTGGAATCAATACAAAAATTTGGCAATTTTCAGTGGTATTAAAAGGTGCTATCATTGGCAAAAATTGCAATATTTGTTCTCATTGTTTTATTGAAGGTAATGTGAAGATTGGGGATAACGTTACTATAAAGGCCGGTGTTTATTTATGGGACGGAATAGAAATAGAAAATGATGTTTTCATTGGCCCAAACGTTGTTTTTACTAACGATATTTTCCCGCGGAGCAAACAATTTAAAGAACCTATAAAAACAATTATCGGAAAGGGAGTATCCTTAGGCGCAAACTCAACCATATTGGCAGGCACTAAATTAGGAGCATATGCCATGACAGGAATTGCAAGTGTGGTTACCAAAGATCTAAAATCTCATGGATTATATTATGGGAATCCTGCTAAACAAAAAGGATGGATAGATGAGTTTGGCCAAAAACTGGAATACGTTAAGGATAGCCAAACCTGGGTCAATAGTAAGAAAGAAAGTTATCGTGAAGAAATAACAGGATTAATTAAAATATAGAATAATGACAATTCCATTTTTAGATTTAAAAAAAATCAATCAATCTTATGAGCAAGAACTCGCAGCAGAGTTAAAAAGTGTCATAAACTCCGGATGGTTTATTATGGGGAATAAATTATCAGAGTTTGAAAAAAACTATGCTGATTTTAATTCCAGTGAATTTTGCGTTGGACTTGGGAACGGGCTTGACGCTTTAATTCTTTCCTTAAAGGCTTTAAATATTGGAAAAGACGATGAGGTAATTGTGCCTTCCAATACATATATTGCTTCATGGCTTGCTATATCTTACGTAGGCGCAAAGGTTGTGCCTGTTGAACCGCGGATAGACACCTATAATATTAATGTAGATTTAATTGAAGAAAAGATTACCTCCAAAACAAAAGCCATCATGCCTGTAAATTTATATGGTCAGGCGGCCGAATTAGATAAGATTATGCTTATTGCAAAAAAACACAATTTATTTGTTGTGGAAGATAATGCACAAGCACAGGGAGCCATGTGTAATGGCAAAATAGCCGGGAGTTATGGTCATATCAACGGCACAAGTTTTTATCCAGGTAAAAATTTAGGGGCCTTAGGTGATGGAGGAGCTATAACCACTAACGATTCTGAGTTAGCAGCCAAAGTAAAAATATTACGCAATTATGGTTCCCAGGAAAAATATTATAATGAAATTAAAGGGTTCAATTCAAGACTTGACGAACTACAGGCAGCTTTCTTAAATATAAAATTAAAAAACCTGGTATCCGAAAATGAGGAAAGAGTAACCATTGCTCAAAATTATTTAAAGCAGTTATCTGGTGTTGGAGATTTTGTTTTACCAGTTTTAGCAAATGGCTGCACATCTAATTACCATTTATTTATTGTTAGAACGACTCAAAGAAGTGAATTACAGAAATACCTCCAGGAAAATGGAATTGGCACCGTGATTCATTATCCAGTGCCGCCTCACAAGCAAAAAGCCTATAGTGAATACAATTTTGATAAAGATCAATTCCCCATTGCCTCTCTCATTGCAGATACCTGTTTATCTTTGCCAGTTTTTCCGGGTATGATGGAAGAACAAATCAACTATATTTGTGATAAAGTAAAATTGTTTTATGCCTAAATTATCTATTATTATTCCATGCTATTTTAATGGCGAAAACATACCTATTACAAAGCAAAGTTTAATAGAAAATGAATTGTTGTTTGATGCCGATGTAACATTTGAATATGTTATGGTAGATGATGGAAGCAAGGATAATACTGTTGAAGAGCTTCTTAAATTTAAAGCGGAACACCCTGGTAAAGTTAAAATCATTAAACTAGCAGGTAATGTGGGTTCATATAATGCTATATTAGCCGGGATGAATTATGCAACTGGAGACTGTTGCGTTGTAATTGCTGCAGATTTGCAGGACCCACCAGAGCTGATGGTAAAAATGTATGCGCATTGGAAAAATGGAATTAAACTAATTGTTGGCAACAGAGCTGATAGAGAAGAGTCATTTTTTCAAAAAGCATTTTCAAATACCTATCACAAACTCATTCAAAAATTTGCTTTAAAAAATATACCCGATGGTGGCTTTGATTATGTTTTTTTTGATAAACAATTAAAAGATGAAGTTGTAAAGATAAATGAAAAGAACACCAACACTTTATATTTACTGGCCTGGTTAAATTATGATATGGTTTGCATTCCATACACCAGAACTAAAAGGGAAGTTGGTAAATCACGCTGGACCTTACAAAAGAAAATAAAATTATTTATCGATTCATTTATTTCATTTTCTTACGCTCCGTTAAAGTTTATTTCCATTACAGGAATCACTTTAGGTTTTGTAGCGCTTATTTATAGCCTTGTAATTATTATTCTTAAATTTACCGGAAGCACGGAACCCTCAGGTTGGTCGAGCATGATGGTAGTTATCTTATTTGTATCATCTTTTCAAATGATTGGATTAGGGATTATTGGCGAATATGTTTGGCGTAATTTAGAAGCCAGCCGCCAACGACCTATATATATCGTAGACAAGATTTATGAATAAAAAAACTGGACAAACTAATTTTACATTTCTGAAAATGGATTTTTCATTTTTTATTGTTAAGAATAAATACAAACTAGCTTTTTCGTTTTTCTTAGCGTACTTATGTTTAAGCTTATATAATATTGGAGATAATAGTTTATGGTATGATGAATGTTTTAGTATAGATTGGGCCAATGATAAAATTGATGATATTATTGATTATAGTTTAATTACAGACACTAACCCTCCTTTATATTTAATTATCTTACACTATTGGATTAATTGGTTTGGAGACTCGGAATTTGCATTACGGTCACTATCAGCCATATCGACTAGTGTGGCTTGCGGGACATTTTTTTTATTTTGTGTACGGTTTTTTAATGCACAAACAGCAGTATTCTCCATTATGCTGTTTTTTAGTTCCAATGAATTATATTATTATTCTCAGGAAGGAAGAACTTATGGGTTAGTTATTTTATTTTGCGTACTCGGATATTACGCATTTATGAGTCTTGTAAAAAATCCAAATTTCTTAAATGCTTTTTTACTAGGTCTATTTAATATAATTATTTTCTATTTGCACACTTTAGCGAGTTTTTGTTTTATCGCACAAATTATTCTCATTCCATTTTTAACTTTTGATAAACAACTGTTTTTTACTAAAAACGACACAACCATTTCTTTTCTTGGTTATAGGCTAAAACACATTGTTTATTATCTCTTTTCCTGGTTAGTTTTTTGGATTTTATTTTTGCCATGGAAAGAACGCTTTTTCGAAATTTTAGCTGAAAAAGGAAAAGGATTTTGGCTAGCAAAGCCAACTTTTGAAGATTTTACAAAATGCATTTTCGATTTTTATAACTCAAAAGAACTATTTTTTGTCTACTTAATATCTTTCATAATTTTGTTAGGTATTATTCTTTTATTAAAGAAATTTAGAGACGATTCTTTCAGTTATAAGCTCCTTATTGTTTCAATTATTTTGGGCCCTTTTTTATTATACATGAATTTCATTTTAGCCGTTAATATTGTCCCCATATTTTTAAAACGATATGTGTTATTTACTAATCTTGGATTTATTCTTACTTATGCATATACTTTCTCAATACTTAAGCTGAATTTAAAACTCAAGCTAACTCTGTTTTCCATTTTAATTTTGTTTACAGTTTCACAAATGAAGGTTCCAAAAGAAGCATATTGGAATTTTAGAGAAGGAGTGGAACTTCTGAAAAAAGCAGAAAGCCCAACCACCTTCATTGCAACAGATGTACCTATGCTTTATTCTTATTACTTGGACCGAAAAATTTTTAAAAGGCAAGTCGGAATTTGGCGAGATGTGTTATTAGCAAAACATGGTGTATTTACAAGTTATGGCCTTGATTGGCCTAATAAAACGGATTTCTCCAAATACACAGATATTTATTATAGTAGCTCTTTTGAAGATTATAACGATCCGAAAAAAATAGTAAAAAAAATATTGAATGAAAAATTTATCTATCTCGAAGATCTTTCAGTTAAAGGAATGGTAATTTCTCACTATGCATATAAACCACTCACCAATGATGTGCTTCAAAGCATTAAAGAAAGTATAAAAAATAACAAGGATTGGTATCCTCAGGTTATAAAAAAATCTAAAGAAAAGAACATTACAATTGATTCGATGCTTACGTTAGATGCTATTTGGCAACATAGAACAAACCTGCAAAATAAAAAATTAAGTAAATAGATTTAAAGAACCATTTCCGGCACTTCTCCTTCAATAATCAATTTACCGGCTGTGGCGTTCTTAATCTGATCTACACTAACTCCCGGTGCGCGCTCTAATAAACGGAAACCACCTTCGGGAAGAACATCCAAGACCGCTAACTCTGTCACAATTTTTTTTACACAGCGTATGCCTGTTAAAGGCAAATCACATTTTGGTAATAATTTAGATTCACCTGCCTTGTTTACATGTTGCATGGCTACAATAATATTTTTAGCACTAGCAACCAGGTCCATAGCGCCGCCCATACCTTTCACCATCTTTCCTGGTATTTTCCAGTTGGCAATGTCGCCATTCTCGCTTACTTCCATTGCGCCTAAAATAGTTAAGTTAACTTTTTGAGCTCTGATCATTCCAAAACTCATGGCGCTGTCAAAAATAGATGATCCGTTTAATAATGTTACCGTTTGCTTACCGGCATTAATTAAATCTGCATCTTCTTCACCTTCAAAGGGAAATGGACCCATTCCTAAGATCCCATTTTCTGACTGCAAAACAACATCTATACCTTCCGGTATGTAATTAGCTACTAACGTAGGAATACCGATTCCTAGATTCACATACATTCCGTTTTTTACTTCTCTGGCTATTCTTTTAGCAATTCCGTTTTTATCTAACATATTTGTTTTATACTATTTTTTGACTAACTCAATTCTTGTTCAACACAACACAACTTACTACATTATCTATCACCTTCTTTTGCCTTAACATAATCAGGTGACTTTAATGAACCATAATAAATTTCCTTTTCTGCACCATTCAATTCAATTCGTGGTAATATAAATAGGTAAGATTTAGTAGTCATAGAATCATAATGAACAAAACCTTGTTTATTCTGATACCAGAACTTCACCTGTATTAATACTAATATTAAAATAAGAGAATTTAATCCAACCTTAAAAGCCTTTTTAATGTTAGCATTATAATAAATATAGTGAAGCATGCCGGCAAAAGTTATGGTGAGATAAGGATATAATTGAATTAATGCTCTCATACTGTAGCTTCCACCATACCACCAGCACCACCAGCAAGAAACCAGGTAAACGTTTAACCCAACAAAAATTATAATTCCAAGTTTGCCTTTTAAATTTATTTTTGGCGTAAATAAAGAAACAAAGTATAAAAATAATACCGGACAATAAGGCAGTAAACCGTTACGGGGGCTAAATAATACACTAAATATCTTAGGGTCATAAAAAAACAATTTTTCCCCTGCATACGCATCAATAAATAAATTGCCGCTTACGTAGTGCCAATAAATAAGTTGAGGTATCCAAATGATTATAAAAAATAATGCGATTACTAAAAGATTTTTATAATTATGAAGCAAGAGTGCAACTCTGTTTTTAAAACTTTCCACTGAGTTTACAGCCCATAAGGCCCATACTAAAAAACAAATTATTTCTGTTGGCCGTATTAAAGCAATCAATCCTCCAACCAAACCTAATAATAACGAAGAACTAAAATCAGGATTCTTATAAAATTTGATAGTAAAATATAAAAACATACAATGAAGAGAAAAAAGAAAGCCATGAGTCATAAAACCTTGCCCAAGTATATAATGAAACAAATTAGTTCCAAAAAAAGTGACTAAAAGAGTTATTGAGATAACAGTTTCAGAATACTGAAAATGTTGTAAGACTTTCCGTAAACTTAAGAGTCCTAATAGAAAATATATGAATACACCATAATGTATGAATTCAATAAATACCTTTGAATACCCTTCTTCTAAAGGGATATGGAAGAGCTTACTAAACAACCAGGCTAATAAAAAAAATGGGCCCTGTAGGATGGCTAATCCGCTTGAATATTTTACAAATGGATTGCCATTAGGTAAAGCATCTAACCAATAATCTCCCCGATTGATAAAAGCCATATCATGCTCTAAAAAAAACTTGGGCAAATAAGAATAATATTGCTTAGAGTCATAACAAAAAGGACTGAACCCGTCTCCGCACCATATTTTATTAATGTGCGCAGTGCATAAGCAAAATAAAAAAATAACAATAACAGAAATAATAGATGGAGTAATGTTATATTTTAATTTCATGAGTTACTTTGCCTTAAATAAACCATACTTAAGAATACAATAGATTGCTCTGAATCCATCCTTCCACCCAATTTTTTTTCCATCATCATACGTTCTACCATAATATGAAATTCCAATTTCATAAATTCGTAATTTGGGAATTCGTGATAGTTTAGCTGTTACCTCAGGTTCAAAACCAAATCTGTTTTCGGTAAGATGAATATTTTTAATAACCCCAGCTCGGAATAATTTATAACAGGTTTCCATATCTGTAAGATTAAGATTGGTGAACATATTAGAAAGTGTGGTCAATATTTTATTTCCGATTGAGTGCCAGAAAAATAAAATTCGATGCGGTTTCCCTCCAATAAAACGGGATCCATAAACTACATCAGCAACATTACTTAAGATAGGTTTTAATAAAAGGTTATACTCTTCAGGATCATACTCCAAATCCGCATCCTGAACAATGATAAAGTCGCCAGTTGACAGTTCAATGGCTTTTCTGATGGCTGCTCCTTTTCCCTGGTTGTATGGTTGTTGAAACAAAATATTTTTAATATCCGGTCGTTCTAAAAAATAGGATTCGATAACATTTTGCGTATCATCTTTAGAACAATCATTGACAATAACAATTTCCTTTTCTAAATCATTCAGCAATTTTACATTTAATACCTTATCTAAAATCTCGTATATAGTTTTACCTTCGTTATAAGCGGGTATTAATATAGATAGTGTTTGAGCCATAATGCTAAGTGGTTACGCTTTTTTTCTCACAGTTACCTGCTCAATACGTTTTTCATACTTTTCGCCCTGGAAAATACGATGCACATAAATTCCTGGGGTATGAATCTGGTCGGGATCTAATTCTCCAACTTCCACTAATTCTTCAACCTCAGCAATAGTTATTTTACCAGCCATGGCCATCATCGGATTAAAATTACGGGCAGTTGATTTAAAAATTAAATTTCCGGCAGTATCACCCTTCCACGCTTTTACGATAGCAAAATCAGCTTCAAACGCTTTTTCCTCTAAATACTCTTTAGTTTCTCCGTTATAAGTAAAAGTACGAACGTCCTTGCCAATTGCCACTTCAGTACCAACGCCCGCAGGAGTATATATCACTGGCATACCATATCCGGCCGCCAAACATCTTGTGGCCAGAGTTCCTTGTGGAATCAATTCAACTTCAAGTTCACCGCTTAACATCTGTCGTTCAAATTCAGCATTTTCCCCAACATAAGAAGAGATCATTTTTTTAATCTGTTTGGTTTGCAATAATAATCCTAAACCAAAATCATCAACGCCGGCATTGTTACTGATGCATGTTAATCCTTTCACATTCTTTTTTACCAATGCTGAAATGCAATTCTCCGGAATGCCACATAAGCCAAATCCTCCAACTAACAAAGTCATATTATCAGTAATATCTTTTAATGCTTCTTCCGCATTTTTAACTACTCTATTTATCATAATAAGTATCTGGAATAAAAATTAAACTGCTAATAAAATTGTTCGCTAATTTAGCCAAATTTCTTTTACCAGTTAAAAGAATTACATCATCTAAGAAAATCAAAATATGAGGAGCAAAGCCATGTTTTCTTAAATAATTTGAGAGTGATGTTGCTGAAGATTTATAAAAATATAAATTATTACTTGATGCTTTGATTTGAGCAAAAAAATTATGATAGACTATCTTGCTAATAGACTTATTCTTTGAGCAAAAAAATTAAGACAATAAATTATAAGTGGATTCCTGTGGAACAACTATTTATCGTCGCTATCAAAATCCAGATCTTCCATAGGAATATCCTTTTCCGTTTGCGCATCATAAGCACTACAGTCTAATTCAATATTGCCCATGTTTGCAGGTTTCACAAACCCGTTTTTACTTATTTTTAAAGCAGGATCCGCATATACTTTTTGAAAAAATTTCCCCCAGATCGGTAAGGCCATGCTCGCTCCCTGGCCTTCATTAGTAGAATTAAAATGCACACTTCTTTCCTCACCACCTACCCAGCAACCTGCAACCAGTTCAGGTGTTAATCCCATAAACCAACCATCGGCATTGTTTTGAGTTGTTCCCGTTTTACCTGCAATTTCATTCCGCAAATTATACCTTGACCGCAGTCTTGAGCCGGTTCCCCTATCTACTACACCACGCATTAATTGAATCATGGCGTAGGCTTTTTCTTCACTAAAAACCTCATCGGTTGTTGGAAAAAATTCTTCTAAAACTTTACCGTTTTTATCTTCAATTCGTGTGATAAACGTTGGTTGAATATATGTTCCTTTATTAGCAAACGTGCAATTGGCAGCTACCATTT
>JANPOX010000383.1:0-9790 GCA_031428235.1 Bacteroidia bacterium
GTAAGTTCTTTGAACTCGATAGCACAATCAGGAAATGATTTTAGGATAGTGAGATTAATATTTTGTGGATCAATCCTGACTTCCGTTTTCAAATGCTTGTTCAGTTCATTAATAATCAATCCAACCACTTCCTTTTCATAAATAAGCACTAAAGAAATACCGATTCCTATAAAAGCAATAATTGAAATGATCAACGTTAAGAACAAACGTTTTACAAACCTCCAACCACTTTTTTTCTTTGGAGGCTCAGCAACTGAATTATGTTCGTTTGTTGTTTCGATGGTTTGTAAATTTCCGCTTTATTGCCTGTTAATTTTAGCCAAATCGATGGTTTGTTTAAACATTAGGCTTTTCATAAATTAAAGATATAACGTCGTAAAGCATAGAAAATACAGATAATTTTAGGTCTACACAAAAAACAGAGATGGGCTTCGATTATTTCAGCTGGGTTATATTGCCGCTACTTATTTTTATTTCGCGCTTAGGAGATGTGACGATGGCGACCTTACGTCACATTTTTATTTCAAAAGGATTTAGAACGATCGTTCCAATACTTGGTTTTTTTGAAGTATTAATCTGGCTGGTTGCCATGAGACAGGTTTTTAGTCACCTTGATAACGTTGCTTGCTTTATAGCCTGGGCAGCGGGATTTAGCGCAGGCACTTATTTAGGAATGTATATAGAAGAACGCCTGGCAATTGGTACGCAGATTATACGCATCATTACCGCAGAGGATATTATAGCTCTCACAGATGCGCTGAAAAAAAACAATCAGGGAATTACAGTTGTAGATGGGCATGGTGCTGTTGGGCCTGTAAAATTGATTTTCACCATTGTGAAACGAACCAATAAAAAAGAAGTGATTGAACTTATTCAATCTTTTACGCCAAAAGCATTTTATTCTATTGAAGATGTGAAAGGTTCTGAGCGAGGTGTGTTTACAGATACCGGTAAATCTAACGCTGTAGGAAGGTTGTTTACGATAAGGAAAGGGAAATAAATCTGCAAGACTTCGACTCCGCTCAGTCTGCGCTGGGCGAACTTAGGGTTATTTTATTTTTTTTTTGATTTCCAAAGGTAGATAAATCCTTAGATAATTGGGCAATTTCAATTACAAATTCGTTTTCTTCGATACTTCGACATTCATCTTTTTGTCTGTCGTACATAATTCCATCCTTAAAGAGAGCATTTTGCAGTTCCTGCCGTTGGTTGTAATCCCCAGAACCCCACATTTTACTCAGGTTTGAGCAACAAACCAAAGAAAAAACTATGTAATCTTCCAACTTCGACATCTCAATTTGATTTTGCTTCATTTCTTTGCCAATTTCATCTATTTCTTTTTCAAATTTGGTTTTATACTTTTCATAAAGGTCTGCGTTTATTTCTTCCATTACATAACGTTCTTCTAACCTGTCAATTTTGTGTTGTAAATCCATCAATTGACGTTTTATTGACACTTCATTTTCCTGCAAACTTGCGTTGTGTTCTTGAAAGGTAATAAATAACTGCTCTTTTATAATTGGTATTAATTCGTCATTTACTTTATAGCCATCTAACATACTTTCAAATTGGCTATTCATTTTGTTTGCGTTGCGGTTACATTTACAACCTTTTGTATTGCATTTGTAATATGGCACATCCCATTCGTTATTAATATACCCCCTCATTGGTTGGTTGCAACTGCTACACTTAACAAAACGCTTTAGAGCGATTTCAGGGCGTTCCTTTTTGGTTTGTAATCCAATTTTTCGTTCTGCCATAATATTATTGGCTTCTAAAAAAACAGATTCCGAAACTAACTTTTCATGTTTGCCGTCAACTACTTCGCCCTCTAAGGCTTTATGTGCCAACTTACCACAATAAAAAGGATTAGAGATTATTTCGTTAATCCTCCGTAAATTATATTCCAGTTTATAGCTTTTAAGTCGTTTTTGTATTTCAATATTTGGTAAACGTTCCTTTGCTTTCCAATAAAACATTTTTTTGATAATTAATCCTGTTTCATTAATCACAATTTTGCGTTCCCTGTTTACTTTAACAATATCGTACCCAACAGGCGCACCGCAACACCATTCCCCCTGCATCAAATGTTCTTTTATTCCTGCCATACTTTTTTGACGACGCAACTGATTATCAAATTCGCCGAATATAAACAGCATTTTTTGTTGCATGATCCCCGAAGGATTAGAAGTATCTATCGGTTGGGTTACTGAAATAATTTCAATTCCTAAATTCCGTAACTGTGTACTTAACCAAATGGAATTTTCATTCCTTGAAAAACGCTCTAAACTATAAACAAGAATTTTTGCGATTTTTCGCTTGGTTGTTTTCAGATACTTAATCATTCGTTGAAACTCTTTCCGTTCATCGGTGGCGGCACTTTCATAAGTTCCTCCGAAATATTCGAGAATTTGAAGTTTGCCTTTTTGTGCATAATCATTTATGCCGTTTAGCTGAACTTCCAAACTCAAACCGTCCATTTGTTTTGCACCTGATACACGGGTGTAACCCACACATTCATCTGTAATCAAATGAATGGTTTTTTTCCCTTTCGAGAAATTTTTAAAATAATTTTCCATGATTTTTTAATTTTTTTAAGCAGCATTTGTGAATTTTTTCGGCGGTTCGTTTTCAAATTGTTTTACAATGGCAGTTGATTTATCAGGATTTATATTTTTTAGATATAACTGATACGCTACTTTGCAAAACGCTTTGATCCGTTCCAACGTTTTTGTCAATTTTTCTTCATTGATTTCTTTATTGCCTAAAAGGGCTATCGCTCTTTCATGGCTCAATTCATTCACCTGCTTTTTCATGGCTTACTTTTTAAGTACATTTCTTTCCCAGCATTTCAAAGAACCATTTAAGCGAAAAAGTCTGAATATTTCGACTTCTAACTCTAAAATACTAAATTTTTCTGACTTAAAAAATTCTTTTTATTAACCCCCGAAACAGCCAATTTATAGGGCATTTCAGGGGTAGCTTTTAATTACGATATTGTTAATTGTTTTCCTGTTCTTCTTCTGTTTCTTCTTCATCGGAATAATATTCATCTAGTAATTCTATTAAGTCCATAATGTCCTCTTTTTGACTGTCTGAATATTTTACGTTAATAATTAAGTCCCCATCTTCATCTACTTCTTTTAATTCGTAGAATAATTCTGTTTCTTCTAATTGGTTTATAAATGGAGATACCATTTCTTTGGGTATCTCGAATTTTCTGTTTTTGGTTTTTGACTTGTTTCCCATGATTTCTATTTTTTTTAGTTTCATTATTAATATTTATTATTTCTAATTGTTTTGATTAAACTTTATTAGGTTTATAAAGCAACAATTGATACTTATCTGTCAGTTGACGCTTTTATATTTTTTATTTCTTGTTTGTTTAGTCTTGTGTACGATTAAAGTTCTTTTGTGTTGATGAGAATTACCCCCGATTCATACCCCCGATTTTTTGTCATAAAAAAAGCCGTCAATTTTTATTGACGGCTTTTGCTTTAAAAGAGAATCTTCTTTATTTACGGTATATCAAATCAATTTCTTTCTGAACCAATGCCATGCCCTCTGAACTATCTATCGATTCAAATTGCTGTTTAACAAATTCTAATTCTTTTAATAGGGATTTTTTTTCTTTAAGGTAAGGGGCTTGTTTTAGCATTTTATAAACCTCAGAGCCGTCTATATTGTTTGTTGGATAGTAAAACAAAAAATGAGCAAACTGGGCATATTTTCTTGCCGAAGTGTCGAGCCTCGACATTCCTATTAGTTTTAACATAAAGTAAAATAAAAGCATTTGACGAATGCGTGTATATTCCTTTGGCTTGGATTTAAAGCCTTGTCTGTTCAATTCATCAGGACTATCAATTAATTTTTGTGCCTCTACTGTATTATCAGGTTCATTCTGTTGCGTGTTTTCAATTGGGCGGAGGTATAAATTTTGTTTGATGTTTCTTAAAATCACATATACTCTTAAAATATATTGTTGGTATTCTTCTTCGTTCAAAAGGGGTTCACTTATACGGAGCTTTTGAAATAGCAATGATTGGTTAAACTCGTCTTTTGCAAAATAATATCTTAGGCTTGTTTTTACAAAGGGAATCATTTTTTCTCTGAATGGCTCTAATAGATTTGTTTCTATAAATTCATCTTCATCAAAAGGATTTCCGTCATAATCATATTCAGGCATGGCAGGTTCGTGATTAAAAACACCTTTTAAATATTCTATCAGGATGCCGATAAATTTTATGGATTCTTCTTGCGAAAATGGTTTTGCACTTGTACTCAGGTCGCTTATAAAACTTTTTGTTAGGGTTTGGAGTAATTCCTCTCTTTTTTCCATATTTATCATAACGGTAAAACTCTTTTAAAAGTACATAGAACTTATACGCATAAAAATATAGGATAATTTTGATACTGTTTTAAAATATTTTCAATATAATTCTACACTATAAAAAACTAAACAACATCAAAACCCTTGCTAGACCAAGTCTTTAACGATGCTATGCTTAAACATTGTTCATTTTTCCCCGTGCTTTTAAGGTGCTTTGCTCAAGCTTAGGGGGGTTCTTTTTTGAACTTTGCATCAAAAAACGCCTTTTATTTTTAAGTATCTGAAACAAAAATCTAACTTTCATTTAACTTTTCCCTTACCTATTCCCTTGAGACAATGTAACCTTTTGGATTTTGCTTCGTTATAAGTTTTAATCCCCTCTGATTATTTTTTCATTTAGATTTTTTCGTTTGGATAAACTATTACAAATCCATGTTTAGGATTATATTAATTTAAAAATACGATTATGGCAACTGCAAAGCAATCCAACGAGGAAAAACTCGCTTACCTCAGTTTGGTTTTAAATGAAAACAAACAAAGCTCAAAAAAAATCTTGGCAATTTATTATACCATTTCCTTAATAAGATTTGGTAATAAAATAGCCGTTGTGAGCAGAGAACCGTCAAGTTTAGATATTGACGAGCAAATGAAAAAATATGCTTCGGATTTGTTTAAGCCTGAGTTCGTGGTGGTGGAATTATTTTCGGGTAAGGCAAGAAATATTAAAAAGCCTTTGGCAATTTTTAAGTTTGATTATAAGGGTAAATTTTGATCGAAACTTGACTGTGTTTTAATGCATGCTTATTACAGCCTCTTAGGATGGTTATGTCACTTGTTTATGCAATCCTTCTTTTTGTGACAGGAATTTTGTAGTTTAAAATATAGTTCTAATTAGTATATTTGTTATAATTAAAGAAATTGCGTTGTAGCAACAATTTTTTTGTCTAAGGAATCTCGAAAATTTTTTAACCGACAAGAAAATAGTTTGAGCAACACGCTAAGGGCGTGTTATTCTTTCTGTTTTCTATTCGGTTAGGCTTTCGAGAGCCCCTTAGAGTGGTTAATGGTATAGGTAGCACGCTCCCTTTTTGCAAGGGTTAAACTTAGTCAAATGAAAAAAGAGCCTCAAAAATCCTGGAAAGCAGTTAGTCCGATTTCGGAAGCTGATTACCTAGTACCAATATTACTGATCGACGACAATGCAATTGATAACTTTATCAATGAAAGTATGCTTGAATTTTTCGGAGGCTTTGATATTACAGTATTTAACTCTGCTCATTTAGCCCTTGAACATCTGGAAATAACAAAAATAGAATTCAAATACATAATAGTTGATCTAAAGATGCCAGTAATGGATGGCTTTACTTTCATTGAATATTTTAATAATTTAGAATTTCATAAACAGGTGCAATTAATTATACTTTCTGCCAGCCTCAACCCATTAGATATATTAAAAGCTGGTAGTCTAAATATAAAATTCGTTGAAAAGCCTTTGACCTTAGAAAAACTCTTATTCTTAAAGAAATGAAAAATAGTATTTTAGATAGAATTATTTGTAATGGCGGTTTAATAGGAACTACCGCAGAGTATTTCAGAGATAATGATGAAATAAGTGATAAATTTATTATGGAATGTTACGACCAAAAAGATACGATCTTAGCAAGAGAGATTTGGGGTTCTGATCTTATAAATGATATTATACTTTACCGTGAAAAAATAAAACGAGGAATAAAAGGTGTCTGAATAAATAAACAAACAATAATTTTATGCCTAAAACCAATAGTATTAATGTTTTATATGTGGATGATGAACAACAGGGTGTACAATCCTTTCATGCTTCCTTCAGGCGGATATTCAATGTTTTTACTGCAAATTCAGCGTTTGAGGCTGAAAACATTTTATCAAAAAACATTATTCACGTTTTAATTACCGATCAAAAAATGCCTGAGAAAACAGGTACAGAGTTATTGGCTGAAACATATAAAAAATATCCTGAACAGTCCCGAATCCTTTTAACAGCTTTTGGAGACAAACAGGATCTAATAGATGCCATCAATAAAGGACAGATTTATATGTATTTAGAAAAACCTTGGAATTATGACATTCTGGAACGCTGTATAAAAGAGGGCTACAACGACTTTTATGAAAGAAAGAACTTTAAACAACGCATTATAAAACTTACAAAGGAAAACAGGACATTAAAAAGAACCATACGGAAAAGAGGATAAAACCTAAACTATCTTTTTTTCTAAAATGCCCTTAATCCTTTTAAGTCGGCTATTTTCAAGTTCCAATTCACCGATCCTGACTTGTTTTTCAAGTATTTTTACCTCGTAATGTTGCTTCAAAACTCGGATAGCATAGCTATCTTTCTTCTTTTCGTCTATTTTACGTTGTTTATTTTCAAGAATCACAAAGTCCGCAAAAGAAATCCTAAAAAATTTGCATACCTTTTTAATTTTTGTTTCAGTGAAACGGGTCATACCTTTTTCCATATCACTATAAGACTGCTGACTAACCTTAAACTTAATAGCCATGTCTTTCTGCGTTTTAAATTGGTTAATTCTAAGCAGTTTTAATTTTTTACCATACGAAACGTCAATATTTTTTGTCATATTTCTTTGCTTTTCGTTGGTAAATGTACGATTTAAAGCTTTTACTCGCAAGTCACTTTTTCGGTAAAATACAGGCAAAATATCTCCGAAATAGTTTGCCATTGTAATTTATTTGATTGTACTTAGCCATCAAACTAAAATAAAAAAAATGAAACCAAACAATTCATGGTTCCTTACTACTTTACTTATGTTAAGTTTAGTACTTACAAAAACAAGTTTTGGGCAAATAACCCAACCAACAACAGTAACGATATTGCCAAATAATAGTTCGTTCCAATCCGGAATCTCTCTTAATGGCTCAGAGCAATGGTTTAAATTCAGTACGGATAGTCTTCATGTAGCAATAAAACTAAAACTTGAACAGCAAGGATTACTCAATGGTTTGAGCAAAATAGAATTATTTAAAGATGCCGGTGGAGGCTTAATACAAATTGTTTTTACCGATACTCTTAGAACCGATAGCTCTATGTGGGTATCAGCTACTTTTTTAAATCCATCTGCGGATATATACCTTCGTGTAAGTTCTCTTACTCAAACTTGTGCTACTTGTAGTGGAGCAAGCTACCCAACAATTTCTTTAGATGTTATGGCTTTGCAAGCAAGCTGCAATTCTTATGTGCAGCCTCCATGCCAATATGTAAAAGATTCATCTTTTGAATTTGCTACTTTGCCTTGTTCTGCAATCCCTAATCCAAATACAGGTGCTTGTGCAAATGATCCGTATGTAGGTTTTGCTAACTGTTTTTGGAATATGCCCTTGGCAAATACATTTGTAAATTGTGGTGGTCTAGGAAGTCTTGCTAGTTTAGGTACGAGTGATTATTATTACGACTGTAATAATTCATTTGGTGCTCACACTGGGTTAGGTTTTGCGGGCGCCTATTTTTATACTCAAACAAACCCAACTCCAACTACCTATGCTGAAGGAAATTATCGCGAATATATTACAGAAGCGTTGTTTACCCCTCTTACGACAGGCAAAACGTATAGTTTAACTATTTGGATAAAAAGAAATTCATCAAAATCTTTTGCAACATCAAATATTGAAGTTGCTCTTAGTAATGGGATTTATACTCAAAATAGTTATAATGCTATTGTTAGTCCTGCTGGTCAGATTATCCCTATGACATCTAGTATTATTACTTCTACAAATTGGACAAAATTAACAACAGTTTTTGCAGCAAGCGGCAACTATTCTCAAATAACAATAGGCAATTTTACTGGAGTTGGGAGTTCAATTGTAACCAATGTTAACCCATCAGTAAATATTACACAAAATAGAGCAGCGTATTATTTTGTTGATGATGTTTCAATTATAGAAACATTTACTACTTCTGTAACTAATCCGGTTTGTTTAGGTTTAGGATCTGCGACAATTAATGTAATCCCGTCAAATGCTGGAACAAGTTACACTTGGACGTCTTCGCCTTTAACACCAACCTTAATTACAGTATCAGGCTCATCTGTTGTGGTAAGCCCAACAGTTACTACAAATTATACTGTATCTACAACAAATGCTTTAGGTTGTATAATGACTAATACCGTAGATGTACTCACAACGCCAATTACATTTACGGCCTCATCATATACGTTCTGTCCAGGCGTTTCACCATCTATTACAGTAACAGCAACAGGCCTTACAACTTACACATGGTCTCCTAATTCCACTATATCAGGCAGTCTTAATAGTCCAACAATAACTGTGACACCTACCTCTACTACAACTTATACCGTATTTGGCAATCTTACAGGATGTCCTAATACATATTCTTCAACTGTCACTATTTCAGACCTTTCACCTACTGTAAGTATTTCTTCTTCTTCTCTTGTTTGTGTAGGTTCAGTAGTTACTGTTAGTACAAATACTGCTGCCGTAATAAACTATGTAGATTTCGGTGATCCAAACAATGTTAATAATGTTAATCCATTTACTTATTCATCTCCTGGTAGTTACACAATTAGCGTTGAAAGCGTAGAGCAAACCGTTGGATGTACATCATATTCATTTTTTCCAATTACAGTTGTAGCTGCTTTAAATCCAACCCTTACAATTTCTCCATCTCAAACTATTTGCGCAGGTCAATCCACGACGTTAACTGTTAACGGTGCAAATACATATACTTGGTCAACAACTGCTACCACAAATTCAATTATTGTTTCTCCTACAGTCACAACAACTTATACTGTTGTAGGTGCCGGATCGTGTGGCACAGCAACCGCACAGGTAATCGTAAACGTTATTAATCCGCCAGTGGTAACGGTAAGTTCAGCCACAATTTGTGCAGGAAAAGTTGCTACGCTTACAGCGACTGGTGCAACTAGTTATTCCTGGTCAACTGGTGCTAATACCTCAAGTCTTACAGTAAGCCCAACTACAACGACCAATTATACAGTGACAGGCTTTAATTCTATTGGGTGTTCAAATACTGCTGTTGCTACAGTTAGTGTTAATCCCAATCCACTTTTTATCTTTCTCCCAAGTACTAATTCTACTTCAATTTGTGCGGCTTCAAGTTTCACTATTAAAGCGTTACCTGCGACCAGCTTACAATACAGCTGGTCAACAGGTGCAACTACAAATTCAATTGTAGTCAACCCTTCATCAACTACTGTTTACACTGCAACTGGTACAAACACCTTAACTGGTTGTTCAATAAGCAAAACATTTACTGTTAATATGCTGCCTGTTGCTCCAATTACTGTTGCATCAGCCACTATTTGCAGGGGTGCAACCGCAGTATTAACAGCTTCTAATAGCACAACAAGTTATACATGGTCAACAGGAACTACTGGCTCAAATACAATTTCTGTTTCTCCATTATCAACCACAAATTATACTGTTACC
>JANPOX010000384.1:0-3557 GCA_031428235.1 Bacteroidia bacterium
GGTTTTTTTAGTTGATAAGATAGTATCATTATACATATACTGTCACTCTTCATAGTGGTTAATCTTACTTAATCTTCTTGATATCACCTTTGATAATAAAGTTCTTACCGTCTTGTGAATTCTGAATGTAAACGCTAACTGGTCCAGTTATTGTTTCGGCTGAAACGGGTTTACTACTTGCGCTTGGTGTTGTTTTTTTTGCCATGTTATTTGATTTTTATTTATTACAGAGGTTATTAAAAGAAAACAGGATAATATTGAAAATAGCAAAGTACCGAATAGCCAACTTTTACCAGATGCTAGTGATTCGGTCCTTACTTTATTTAGTTTAAAATTGTGGGCAGCGCATATTGAAAATTCTGTTTCAATATATATTTCAAAGTGGTCCTTATTTCCTTCTTCAATCTTTTTTTTGTCAAAGTCATAGTATTCTTTCATGTCATTTAATTCACGGTATTGGTACTTTTTGAAATAGTTGGAATACGATTTAGCCAGATAGAACAAAGTACCAAGAATTGTAATTAAGATACATATATTAATGAATAAGGTAATTCTGGTGACCTCATAAGCTGGGTGTTGAATGATATAGACATTTAATGATAATAGAGCTGTTAAAAAAAATACAGGTAAGTTAACAGCGTTTTCAATTTCTGTTTTACGGGATATTTCCTTGAAGTAAAATTCTTTATATAGTTCTATTTTGTCCGTATACCAAAGGTAAAGCCAACTGAAGATAATAGACCTTTATTGTAACAAGTATCTATCAACTAGATTCCAACATTATTTTTTGCTACAATTCGTAGCAACAATTTACTATAAATTGTTTTACCTTTATGATAATAAAACTATATGCCATGATAGCAAATACTAATGTAAGAAGGCTGGGTCTATTAGATCATGCTGCACATTTAATTGAGATGTCAAAAGAATTCAGTCATGAACGTACCAAAGATATATACGTCCAATATATGGAATTGGTGACCCTAATAAGGGGGTATGATAGGATCTGGAAGGCAAATATTCCCGAAGAAGTGGTTGATACCAATAAGTTCATCAGTTCAGTTATCGCTGATTTATTGAATGACCTGGAAAATCTTTTTGGATGTCAACCAGACCAAATCACAAAGGACAATATTGAATATTTGAAATCATTTTCAAATCACTTTGATACTTACCAAGAAGTTGCTTAATAAAAAAAGGCACTAATGATAATAAATATTAAGGTGCCAATCTACTGATTGACCAGGTTTCATTTTCATTTAAAGAATATAGAATTCTGTCATGTAAGCGATTTGGTTGTCCTTGCCAAAACTCAAAGGCAACAGGTTTGATACAATAACCTCCCCAAAATGGAGGAAATGGTATTGCCTTATCTTTAAATTTTTCCTCATACTCTTTATATTTTTTTTCTAGGAAAGATTTATTTTCAACTTCATTGCTTTGTGGAGATATCCATGCTGATATTTGATTGCCTCTTGGACGTTCTTTAAAATATTCTTCAGAAATTTCAGATTTAGTTCGTGACACCAAACCGTCTATTCTTACCTGTCTTTGTAACTCTGGCCAAAAGAATAGGATAGAAGCATGAGGGTTTTCATCCATTTCAATCCCTTTCCGGCTGTTATAATTGGTGTAGAATGTAAAACCATTTACATCCACATCTTTAAGTAAAACAGTTCTTACCGATGGCATTCCTGCTTTACCGGCTGTTGCCAGAATCATAGCATTAGGTTCAGCTACTTCTGAATTTAAGGCTTCTTTGAACCAACTCCTAAATTGATCCATAGGGTCTGACGATACAAATTTTTCATCCAGTAATTCTCCCTCATAATGATTGCGCAGGTGGCTGATATGTTCTTTCATGATAATGATTTAATGTGTTGAAACTCTTCCTAATTCTTTTAAACGATAAATGTGCGATAAAAGCGCTGAGCTGAAACTTGGTTTAAGGTTATAGCAAATTCCGTATTCCCTCGCGGTTTGTTCAACTATGAGTGCCAGTTTTTTATAATGGATGTGGCAAATGTTTGGAAATAAATGATGTTCAATTTGAAAATTTAATCCACCTACATACCAGGTTATGAATTTATTATTTCTTGCAAAATCGGATGTGGTATGTAATTGATGAACACTCCATTCTGTTGGAATATGATCTTTTAAAATTGGTTGCTCAGCGCCTTCCACCACATGTGCCATTTGAAACACAAAGCTTAAGATAATACTGGCTGTCCAATGCATAATAAAAAATCCTAAAAGTATTTGCCAGGTTGAATAATTCGTCAGCCAAAGTGGTAATCCAAAAATAAGGGATAGATAAATTATTTTTCGGAACAACATTTTTGTGAATTCCACTGCCATTTTTTTATTCTGGCTTTTCACTAAGCCCGCTTTATGGTATTTGTACAAGCGCATGAAATCATTGGTAAGCATTATGATTGTCATTAATCCATAAAAAGCAAAAGCATACATAAACTGATATTTGTGATACCATTTCACCG
The DNA here is from genome assembly GCA_031428235.1 of Bacteroidia bacterium. GTDB lineage: Bacteria > Bacteroidota > Bacteroidia > B-17B0 > Aurantibacillaceae > UBA4416. Next base: position 2,499 of record JANPOX010000384.1, read on the forward strand.
GATTACTTTCAGATAAACGGATTGGCCCTTTATTGTCTATATCTTCATCCAGCCCTGAGATATTGGTATAAGTATGGTGCAACACATTGTGCTGGATCTTCCAGTTCAAAACATTACTTCCCAGTAAATAGAGTGTTCCAGCAAGCATGTGATTGACCCAATGTTTTTTAGAATAAGCCCCATGACAAGCGTCATGCATTACACCCATGCCAACACCTGCAATGCCCAGACCCATAAGTATGGTTAATCCTAAAGCGATCCAGGCATTCATTGGAACAAATAAAATGATCATGAAAGGAATGATATAAGAGCTGATCAGAATAATGGTTTTAAGTATCATTGCCGTATTGGCTTTTGGAGAAAGATGATTGACTTTAAAATAATCGTTGACTCTTTTACGGAGATCGATCACAAATTGTTTTTCATTTTTGTCAGTGCTGGTAAATTTAACTGGTTGTATCATATAGTTTGTTTAAATAATTTTATCCCAAAAATGAGTAATGAAATAACTTTGATGAATTCTACACCCACATAAAAAAAATGGAGATTGGATGGTGTAACTGTTCCGTCGTTAATAATAGTTTCAGCACGCTGATCCAACGCTGGCAAGAGGTAAAAAGTTTGTACCAACAGAATTCCCAAGGCAACTAAGAAGAGAAGATTAGGCCATTCATTATAAGGATTTTTACTGAACATAAAATTGATCAGTATAGCAACAGCCATGATAAGCTCTACTTTATTGAGCGCATTAAATACGAGTCTGCCAATACCAAGCCCCAATTGCAGGTTAATGCCGGGGGCACGAAATTTGAGCCAGGCTTCCATAAAACTGATCGCACATACAAAACCTATCCATACAAAAGTAGAGATAACGATAACAGGTTCTTTTATAGTTGCCATGATATTAAGGTTTAGGAAAATGTTGGTTCAGGTGACTGATTTTTGAATGAAATATGCCTGCCATTAATGTTCCTCTTTTCTTAGCTTCTTCTGCAACCGGTCCTTCGAATAAATCATTAACTGTGGCCGTAAATAATTTTACCCAGGTTGTGAAATGAA
>JANPOX010000385.1:0-2566 GCA_031428235.1 Bacteroidia bacterium
CTGAAAGAAGATAAATTAAAAGGTTATGATCTTGGCGCAGACGACTACATCACGAAGCCATTTGATGAAGAAGAATTGCTATGGAAAATTAAAGCGGTTATTCGGAGGATTCCGGAGAATAAAAGGGACAATCTAACTGAAATCATTTCCATTGGAAAATACCTGTTTGACTTTAGTAATCAATCTTTAACGATAGCCGGAAAAACAAAACGCATTACAGAAAAGGAAGGTGATATTCTGAGTTATTTATCTAATCATCGCAATAAGTTGATTAAACGTGAGGATATGCTGGAATCTGTGTGGGGAAAGAATGATTATTTTTTCGGAAGAAGCCTGGATGTATTCATTACCAAGATTCGTAAATACCTGAAAGAAGACACAGACCTGACTATAGAAAATGTGTTTGGTGTTGGCTTTATTTTTAATGTTCCTGAAAATAATAAATAAAATAAATCATATGAAATACCCATGTTTACCGAAACACAAACACAACTGATTAAACTGGGTATACCATATGACAACTAAAAAACAATAATTTAAACATATGAAAAACAGACCACTCCTTATGAAAACAATAACCACACTATCTTTTGTGTGTTTATTAATTGCTTTTGTCACCTGTCAGAAGGGACAAACTGAGCCACAGACATTAACAGCGATATGTGATTACAGGAGTATTTCAATCGTTAATGGCAAATATAGAATTGACAGTACGATTGCCATGTCAAATGGAACTAAAGAAAAATTAGTTGCAAAACTTGAATCAGAAAATCTGGTCGAAAAAAAGAAAACAGACGATATTCCCAGTTTCATTAAAGCATTTTTGGATAGCATATCCGTCAACAAAACATTTGATATCGGAAATCCCGGTGAAGCATGGAAGGCGGGTGGCTGGCTAACAGGCTTTGATGATCAATCCAAAAGCATTATAAATGCTACATCCTGTGCTGCCAAACCATTTCCTACCAAACAATTGGCGTATTGCGGGATTGGCAAAAATATGGCAATCATTTCTTATTATACAGGAGGCATTAGGATGGCGCAGCACGTAATCATCTTAAAATTTAAAGGCAAGCAAATTGTTGACCTATGGTTTGACAATAATTCCTATGGCTGTATTTCATCTTCTGTTCTCAATAAAAAAGATGGCATCCTTAACTTTATTAATAAAATGAATAACAATAATTGCTAAGTTGGCCATGAAACAATAATTAAAAACATTTCCGTTAGCATAGGTGGTTTGTTGATTTATCTCGTGGTATTAAGCTTTACCATATAGTTTTAACAAATTGGGCATATTATAAATATTACTCATAATTAGGTTTTGAATGAAATTAAAAACTAACTTGTTTAATATTTAAAAAAATGCTAAAACCGGTAAATCATATACAAGAAAAAGCGAGACTAAAGTTAATAGAATCATACGCAATCCTGGATAGTTTACCTGAAGATGACTATGATAATCTAACAACCATTGCCGCAGAAATTTGTCAAACACCTATTTCTCTTGTTACTATAATTGACCACAATCGACAATGGTTTAAATCACATCATGGTTTAGATGTATTAGAAACTCCGAGGGAATATGCTTTTTGTGCACATACTATAAATGACCCCAGTAATTTTTTTTTAGTTGAGGATGCAACAAAAGATGATCGATTTTTTGATAATCCTTTGGTAACAGGAGAACCAAATGTCATTTTTTATGCCGGAGTGCCTTTAGTTGGCAATGATAACTTGCCACTCGGAACATTATGTGTAATTGATAATAAACCAAAAACGTTAAACCAAAGCCAGATAAGATCATTAAAAGCATTATCAAAACAAGTGATGAATCTTTTAAATTTACGAAAAGCTAAGTCGAATTTAGAAATTGCTATGGTAGATCTTGAATTTATTAATAAGGAACTGGAAAGTTTCGCTTATGTAGCTGCACATGATTTAAAATCACCTCTAAATAATATTTCTTCTTATGCATCTATATTTTTGAAAAAATACGAGCCTTTAATCGATGAAGAAGGGGTACGTTATATTAACCGTATCTCCTATTCGGCAGACAAACTCAATAAATTAATTAATGGGTTGCTGGATTATAGTAAAAACAAAAATATTCTGACAGAGCATAAATCTGAAATAGTTTTAGTAGAGATGATAAAGGATATAGAGCGTCTTTTTATTTTCGAGAATAATTGCAGTATTTCATTAAACTCGAACATTGATAAAATTGTAACAAATGCCCATGCTTTAGAACAAATTTTAATTAATCTTGTTTCGAACGCAATTAAATATAATAATAAACCAAAAACTGAAATAGAAATTGAAGTGACTGAAAACAATTTATATTATTGTTTTTCTGTTAAAGATAATGGTCCGGGTATTCCAAAAGAATTCCATATTAAGGCCTTTAAAATGTTCGAAGTTCTTTCTAACGAAGACAGGTATGGGCATAGAGGAAATGGGATTGGATTAGCCATTGTAAAACAATTAGTAGAAACATTAGGCGGTAGCATTTACATTGAATCTGAAATAGGAAAAGGCTCTAAATTTATTTTTACGATTGAAAATA
>JANPOX010000386.1:0-14355 GCA_031428235.1 Bacteroidia bacterium
ACTAATAAATCTCTTAATGAACGTCCGCTATTTTCATTTGCGGGTTGCAAAAGTACATATCCTTTTCCTCTTCACCAAATTTATTTTTAATTTTCTTAAAAATATTTTTAGTCCTACTCCTCTTTCCTTTTCAACCTAATCAAATAACGGGGTGCAAATTTACTAATCTTTTCTTTACCCACAAGTACTAAATGAAGATTTTTTTAAAGGATTTAGTATTCCCTCGTAATGTATTGATTTACTGTGAATTATTTTTCACTTAAAACAGTTATTAACCATGATTATATTGGCTTTGGAGTTAAAGACGGTTAATTTGGGTTGCTAAATTTTAAATATTATAATAACATTTTTAGGGATGGTGCAAATGTATACACTGATCCGATAATGGAGAATTTTTTAATGCCTTGGTGAGACTGCGTGCGGGATGCAAGCGAAAAGCCTTTTTGAGTTCGTTTACAAAAAGCTTGTAGTGACAGCCCAACCCTGCCTGCCTTTTGCAGGGCACGCCCAAGAAGTACTACTTCATGTTTATAAACTGCAAAGGCACTTCATAATCACCTTTTCGGCAGAGTGCAATAACCGCTTGTAAATCATTGATACTCTTGGCAGAAACACGAATGATATCATCCATTACCTGAGCAGTTACCTTAATTTTACTATCTTTTATATCTTTCAGGATTTTTTTTGATGCTTCCTTTTCTATTCCCTGACGAATTTTAATTTCTTTTTTAATTACCATTCCGGAAGGATAGTGCGCTTTACTTTCATCCAGACACCGTGGATCCAATCCCTGCTTAATCATTCGGCTATGAATCGCATCAATAATAGCTGTTAATCTCATATCGTGTTCAGTGACAATACTGATTACCAGATCTTTTTTATTTAACTCTACTTCACTCTTTGAATCACGAAAATCGAATCGGTTCAGAATTTCCTTTTTTGCTACGTTGATAGCATTATCAAGCGTTTGAGGATCTGCTTTACTGGTTATATCAAATGAAGGCATACTGAAATTTTTAAATTTTGAATGTTAAGTTTGGAATAGGATAAAAGTAATAATTTTCGTGAATCATTTTACATGAATTCAGGGAACCTTCAATCAATTTTCTTTCCAATGGTTAATATTAAAAAGATTAAAGATTTGTTTGTAAAATATGTGACATTTTATGAATTCCTATCGATATATTTGAATACCAACAAAAGACTTCCATGACCAAAAAAATAGCTTTCGTATTTTTATTACTATTCGTTACATCCATTATCAATGCTCAAAAACTGACACAATTCAGTTCCGATTCTGTCAAATACATTAAAGAATTGAATGAATATTTTTATGATTTTTCTGCAAATAAGAAAGACGCGGAAGAATATGTAGCAAACTTTCAAAAAATTTGGAAGTCACCCGATTTTTCAAGCAAATACAGAGCTGCCGTTTATAAAACAAGTAATGTTATGCTACAGCGAAAACTAAAGCCATACCCCTATTTTATAAGTTATTTAAACGCTGTTGTTAACTTCATAAATTCCAAACAAAATCCGGAAGTATTTGATAACTGGCAGTTGTGTATTGAAAAAATCTTTGATTCGAAAAATTTAAAAAACTTTGGTGAGTACCTGGAAATGAGTGAAAGTATATTTTCCAATAATGTTTTCTACAAATCACCCACTTATAGTTATAGAAGCGTTGAAACTAATTATAAATTCGAATTTGATTCAATCCCAAAAGTTATCTTTCCAAAATTCACTTTAATTGGAGCAAGCCCAAGAGGCGACTCCATTTCAATTGAAAATATCCAGGGAATTTATTATCCATCGTGGGGAAAATTTATTGGAAAAGGTGGAAGAGTTAGTTGGAAAAGAACAGGTGTTGGCGAAGATGTGTATGCTGATTTAATAAGAATTTCATTGGATTGTAAAACAGGTGGTTATGCCTCCGACTCTGCAACTTTTATAGGAAAACAATATTTTGACGTTCCTCAAAAAGGAAGAGTTACAGATAAAATCGTTACGGAAAATGGTGATCCCACGTATCCACGTTTTGATTCGTATAGTAAACGTTTAGTGGTTAAAAACATATATCCGGATGTGGATTACGACGGAGGATTTGGCATGCGTGGTAATAAATTTGTGGGTTCTGGTAATGCAAAAAATCCTGCCAGATTGCTATTCAAAAGAAATAATGCAAGGTTTTTAGAAATTTCAGCAAAATCATTTTCTATGACCAAAGAAAAGATTAATGCGAAACCGGCAGCTATCAAATTTTATTTAGACAAAGATTCTATTATTCACCCAGGTTTAAGTTTTGTATACCAGGTTGAGAAAAAAACAGTAACACTTTTAAGAACAGATGACGGGCTTGAAAAATCTCCTTATTTCAATACTTATCACAAAGTGGATATGTATTTTGAACAGATGGTATGGAAGATTGATGAGCCTAAAATTGAATTCAATTTTCTTCCAAATAACACACAAGGTGAAGCTTTTTTTGAGTCCCAGGATTTCTTCTCAAGGGCAAGGTTAGACGCCATTAAAGGACAGGAAACAGTTAGTCCTGTTCAGAAAATGAATGATTATTATTTAAACAATGGCAATGTTTTGACGTTTACTGTGGTAGATTTTGCAAAATACATTAAATACCTTGCTGTTGATTTAAGACCAATTATTTTCAAAATGGCCATCTTTGGTTTAATTTATTATGAGCCGGAAACTGATCTAGTCACCATCAAACCGCGTTTATTTGATTATATCAAGAATCTAAAACATGAAAAAGATCATGATGTGATCACCATCCATTCTGTTTATCCTAATAAAAATAACGCTACAATGAGTTTAGTGAATAATTCATACGATATTACCATCAGAGGGGTAGAAAACATTTTACTAAGCGATACTCAAAAAGTATTTATTTTTCCAAAACGAAATGAATTAATATTAAAGAAAAACAGAGCCATTGATTTCGCAGGAACTGTTGCTTCGGGTAAATTTGAATTTCACGGTAAAGATTTTGTGTTTGATTACGATATGTTTAAACTTAAAATGAAAACGATTGATTCCTGCAGGATCTATGTTGTTTCAAGAGAAGCAGATATTAATGGCAATTTTACATACAAAAGGGTGCAAACCGTTATTGAAAATTTAAACGGAGAACTAAGAATTGATGCGCCAAAAAACCATAGTGGATATGGTAAAGCCCCTACTTTTCCTCAATTTCAAAGCTTTAAAGAAAGTTACACTTATTATGATAAGAAAACCATTTTTAAAGGTGTTTACAACCGTGATAAATTTTATTATAAACTCGATCCATTCACCATGGATAGTTTGGATAACTTTAGAAATGAAGGTTTAGTATTTGAAGGTGAATTTTCTTCAGCCGGAATTTTCCCGACATTCAGAGAACAGCTGTCACTTCAACCCGACTATTCTTTAGGGTTTGTAAGAAAAACTCCTCCCGGTGGTTTTCAGGTATATGGAGGAAAAGCGAAATTTGAAAATGAAATCAAGTTAAGTAACAAGGGCTTAAGAGCCGATGGTGATTTGAATTATGTGACATCAACAACAAAATCGAAAGACTTTATTTTCTTCCCGGACAGTATGAATAGCCTCTCAACTTCTTTTGACATTAAGGAACAAATTGATCCTATTGAGTTTCCGCAAGCGCACGGAGACACGGTTTACATACACTGGATGCCTTATAAAGATATTATGAATGCCAGCGATAAGGCTAGTCCTTTTAAAACCTACAATAACACGTGCACATTTAAGGGGAAATATTCATTGAGTCCGCAAGAGCTCCATGGAAATGGCACTATAGATATGGTAAAGGCAGATCTCGTGGCGATTAACATTTTATTTAAGCAACATCAGTTTTTTTCAGATACAGCTAACTTTCATTTAAAAGCAATTGGTGAAGAAGGAATTACTTTTGCGTCAGACAATGTAAATGCGAAAATGGATCTCCAAAAACGGGTGGGTGATTTCGTAGCAAATGGAGATGCCACTATTGTGAAATTTCCTAAAAACCAATACATAGCGTATATGGATCGCTTTAAGTGGTTTATGGATTCTGAGGAAATACAATTAGGGGATGAAAATAAAAAACTGGACGGAAGTGCAGAAAATGCTTTAGACTTAGAAGGTCCACAATTTATTTCCGTACATCCAAAGCAGGATTCTTTAAGGTTTTTAGCTCCGGCTGCAAAATATAATTTAAGGAAATGTGTAATCAGTTGTATCAATGTTCCCTTTATAAATGTAGCTGATGCAAGATTATATCCGGATTCCGGCAAAGTTATTATTTACAGAAATGCTGTTATTGATACTTTAGAAAACTCTGTGATTTTAGCAAATACAGTTACTAAGTACCACACCATCAGAAATGTAACTGCTAATATATTTGGAAGAAAAAGTTATCTTGCTTCAGGAGATTATCAATATTTAGATGAAAATAATAAACCTTATCTAATCAAATTCAATACTATCAAACCTGATACTTCAGGACAAACTGTTTCTGAAGGCGATATTTCAGAAGCGGCAAAATTTCAATTCAATGATTATTTTACTTTTGCCGGAAAAGTGTATTTATTTGCTGGTAACAAGTTTTTGACCTATGAAGGGGGAACTAAAATTGTGCATGCCTGCGGGAAAATTGGAAAAGCGTATTTGAAATTTAACGGAGAGATCGATCCTAAGGAAATTTTGATTCCTTTACCTGCCAACACTACTGATATGAATGGTAGACCTGTAGGATCTGCCATAATATACGGACAAGATACAAACATGGTTTACTCTTCATTTGTTTCATTAAGGGGTGGAAAAAAAGATGTAGACGTTATTAGTGCAGATGGTTTTTTAGGTTTTGATAAAGAGACGAGAGAATACCGTATTACCAATAAAGAAAAATTTGTAGAGCAATCTTTACCTGGAAATTACATTAGTTTGAATACCGATAATTGTAAAGTTTATGCGGAAGGAAAAATGGATCTCGGTGCGGATCTCGGACAGGTTCAATTTAATTCAATTGGTATTGCAACACATAGCACAATCAATGATTCAGCGACCTTTGAACTGATGAGTACCATTGATTTCTTTTTTGATAAAGGCGCTTTAAAAAAGATGATAAAAGATGTTGAAGTTTACAACAACACATTATCTCCGATTGATTTTAGTAATAAAGTATTCAATAAAGGCATCACAGAAATTTTAGGTAAAGACAAAGGTGATAAGGTGATTGCTGATCTGAACTTAAATGGATCCATCAAAAAATTTCCTGATGAGTTTGAAAAAACTTTCCTAATCACCAATACAGAAATGAAATATGATAAAACAAGCCGTTCATTTGTTTCAACAGGTCCAATAGGTTTAGGAGCTATTAATAAAACTGAGATTTATAGACAAGTACCAGGTAATATACAAATTCAAAGAAAAAAAGGAGGCGATAATTTTACACTTTATTTTGAGATGGATCCTCAAACCTGGTATTATTTCTATTATTTTAAAGGTGTGATGAGTGTTGTGAGTAGTAATGCAGAATTTAATAACTCGATAAAGGAATTAAAATCAAAGGATAAAAAACAGGATGTAAAAACCGGCCCTGGCTTCCAGTTTACTCTTTGTAGTCCAACCAAACGCGACATGTTTGTACGTAAAATGAAACAGGCAAATGCCACTGAAGAATAAAAATCAAAGGGCAGATAATTTTAAACATGTGCCCATTTATATTTTACGAGTAATTAATTTTTATTAAAGTTTGAATCTAACTCCCAAGAAACCCCTAATGCCCTGGTTTGGTGCAAACATATAAGTTGGATCAAAACTCATGGCATAAGGGTTAGTAGCAGTTGAAATAATTTGTCCCGCGCTGTTATATTGAACACCTTTATCAAAAGCATCAAAAGGCCGGGCAATACTATTTGCCGGTGGGGTAAAATTTAATAAATTTTTTACTCCACCATAAAATTCAAACTGCTTTATTTTTTTTGTTACCTGAATATTTTGAATACTCCACCACGGAGAATATTCTTTTCGGGGGTCAAGCTCTCCCAGCAACGGTAAACGCATCGGACTATAAATGTTCCCGGTATAATCAAAACTCAAACCTTTTTTTTTCCACTCATAACTTACTGCCCAGGTACCGGTAAAATTCTCTGTTAAAACCTGTCGTTTACTTTTTCCATCCTCTACCTTATAATTATCCATATAAGTGCCACCCACTAAAAATTTTAATGGGATTTTCTGAAAAGCAAGATCAATGTTTGAACTTACTCCTTGCGAAATCGCATACCCATTTAAATTATTAAAGTAAATTTTATTGGGATCTGTATCATAATCGGCAATTATACGGTTGCTAAAGCGAGTGTAAAATGCAGACATATCAATTCCTAAAATAAATTTCTCTGTATAGAATTTGGTCACATAATTTAAATTTACGTTCACACTTTGTTCCGGTTTTAAATGATCTATTACAATAACTTCACGTGAACCGGTTAATGCCGCGTGATCTTCGCTAAATACATTAGCAACCCGATAACCTGTGCCAGCGTTTAATCTCAAAATGTTTTTAGAATTTAAAGTCCATTTATAGGCAAAGCGTGGTGTATATATATTGCCATGCGTTTGATTGTAATCATAGCGAAACCCAAGAAGTAATTTATGATTGCAGTTAAATTTAATTTCATCCTGCACAAACACACCTGGCAAAGCCACATTATTGGGCTTATTGGTTGGACTAATCGAATCATTTGTTTGCGTAATCACTGTATTATCATCATACCACGTATAGCGATAGGCTGCCCCAATCAATAAAGAATGTTTTTCAAATTCTTTTTCCCAATACAATTGGTTGAACATAATTTTTTGCTGAGCGTTAAATTTTGTAGTGCCATAGTATGAGTTTTGATCATGATTATTAAACGACACATTATAAAAAAAACGTTCTTTTAATGGCAGCTGGTATTTTCCAATCACCTCATATCTACTTGTAAAAATACTCTCTCCGTAAATGCTATCAGTACCCCTCCAACGCTTGTTCCATTTCATATCTCCTCCCCAACGGTCTTCATAATAATAACGCAATGCAACGGATGCTTCCCTGTTGTCTTTCCGATCAAAATTTAATTTATTAAAAACAGAGATCCGCTGCTGCAGTGTTACATCTGTAAAACCATCATTATTATTGTCTACCGGATTTTGATAATTATAATAGTTAATGCCTAACAAAGCATTCACTTTTTTTCCAAGATTATATTTTACCCCGGCATCCACATTGTATTCCTGATAAGTAGTAGCCATTACATCCAATGAGACCTTATCAGCAGTAGCCGTTTTTTTTGTGATGATGTTAATCAAACCTCCAACTGCTTCGCTACCATATAAAGAAGATGCAGGACCTTTAACTATTTCAATTCTCTCCACCAAGCTATTTGGAATTCCTGACAACCCATAAACCGATGACAATCCACTTACTATTGGCATACCATCTATCATGATCATAGTGTAAGGCCCTTCCAACCCATTAATATGTATGTCACCAGTGTTACAAACATTGCAGTTTAATTGTGGACGAACACCATTCACATTTTGCAAGGCATCAAAAATACTTGGTGTCGGATTTTTCTTAAACAAAGCAGGTGTATATACTTCAACAGGCACAGGACTTTCAGTTTTTGAAACTTCCTTCATCGTACCAGATATGACCACTTCATTTAAACTGGTTTGGTTTTCTATTAATTCAATTATAATCGTGAGTTCTGGTTTGGACTCGGAGATAACAATTGTTTTTGATTGCTTGTCATAACCAATGGCCGACGCCACTACTTCGTATGTTCCCACTGGAATATTTTTAATTTCAAAAAATCCTCTTTGATTTGTGTTAGCTCCAAAAGTTGTATTATTTAATCCCACAGTTGCAAAGGGAACAAGTTGTCCTTTTGTAATAACAGTACCTTTCAATGTTCCAAATCCTTGGGAACACATCACATTTATATAAAAAAAAGAAATAGTAATCAGTACAATTCTAATCATGGGGCAAAAATAAGCATACACTATTTAATTAAGTTAGGGTACCCTAACTTTCAAAAAATAGACTTATATTTATACAATGAAAACTTACCGCGAAGAAAATTATTTAAAGGCCATTTACCAGTTAGCAAACCATGACAAAACAAGGGCGGTTAGCCCTACCGATATTGCCAACTGGTTGGAAGTGAAACCACCTACAGTGCTAGAAAAATTAGCCATTTTAGTAAAGAAAGGCTATGTGAGCTATAACAAATTTGATGGGGCAAAATTAACCGCTGGAGGTAAAGAAATTGCCTTAAATATTGTAAGAAGACATAGAATTTGGGAAACCTATTTATATAAGCAATTAAAATTTAGTTGGAGTGAAGTGCATGAAATAGCGGAACAACTGGAACACATTAATTCAGATAAATTAATAGACCGTATTTATGATGTGATTGGTAATCCTGATTTCGATCCACACGGAGATCCTATTCCGAATAAACAGGGGAAGCTTCCTAAATCCGACAGAAGGCCATTATCTGAAAGCATAAAAGGTTGTAAATGTGTGGTGCTTGGCGTCAGTGAACATAGTGAAGTGTTTTTGAATTACCTGACAGAATTGAATATCAGCTTAAATGATAAACTCATCGTAGAACAAATTAATTCTTATGATGACACGTTGAAACTTAGTACTAAAACCAAAGATCCCATTTTAATGTCATCGAAAGCTGCGCAACAAATTCAGGTGCAGTGCCTGAAGCCCAATTGTGCTTGTAAGTAATATTTTTGTGTTTAAAAACAAAGAATCCGGATATGAATTCATATCCGGATTCTTTTAAAAAAATATTAATTAAAAGCAATTGCCATATTTTTAGGTGCCTTTACCTGATATGTTAAAGTAAGTTTTTTACTGTCTTTTGCCTGTATAATGGAACGCCATTTTAAAATCCCTGTTACTTCATCGTATTTAGCACCAGATAATTCTTTCCGGTCGATGGTCACCGTTTTATCCTGCGCTAAAGGAAGCTGATCAAGCACTTCAATTTCTATTTTTGTATTACGTGAATTCTTCATGGTAATCTCATAGGTATACTGATGCAAAATATCATTATCCAGTATTTTCTGAGAACACTTATCTTTTATTTTCTGACGTTTAACAGCAATGTTTTTATCAATACCTAAAGATAACTGAATCGTGTCTTCTGTCCCTCCCGGCGCCAAACTGGTTTCGCCCACATAAGACCCATCGTAATAAATGGAAGCTTCACCTGCCATAGTGATTGCATCTTCCCAATCAGCTAGCACAGCTGTCAGGTAAACATTGCTGTTTAATTTAGGAATTGCTTTATAACGGTATGCGGTTTTAAGATCCTTTACCATGATGGCAGCAAAGTGTTCTTTTCCATCTGCCGGAATATTATAATTAAGTTTGATCTCATATTCTGTTTCAATTACATTTTCACTTACTAAGGTATATTCATAAGCGTTATGCGCCACTTCCATTTCTTCTTTATCCATTTCTGATGATTTTATCTTTAAATTATCCAAATTTGAATATGCTGCGCTGGGAGGTGCTGCCATCCAAAGTGATTTATGATTTTTATAATTAGTATTGATATACCCTAAGTACCATGGTGATAATTCTGGAACATTGTATGAACGGTTTGGGTTCGCCGTAGATAATATCAATTTTACATTCCCCCAATCAATCCCTGATTGCTGATGAATTTGTGCTTTATAGGTCAGTTTTACATTTTGTTCATTGGAGATAGCTCGCAGATCATAAGAAGGTGTCCAACCGGCATTTGTAATATAGTAATTTATATTTACAGTTGCCTGTGAAGCCTGGTCTGCAATGACGTGAACCAGTATCCGGTAATCAACCTGTTCCACCTCTCCAGTGCTGTTTTGATTGGCCAGTTCGTTACTTACATTAATAAGTCTTTCATTCAACACAATTTTTCTTACTTCCAGTCTTTCTCTCTCCCGTTTTAATTTTAATTGTTCAGCATTGATGTTATATAATTTTTCTCTCAGGTAATTTAAACCATCTTTTAAAGAAGCAATACTATCCCGTTTAGATTGGCCTTTATATAAACTGTAATTCAACAATACATTTTTTTCTGTTGAAAGCGCTTCTGATTTCGAAGCAATTTCTTCAATCAGGTAATTGATTTCCCGTAAACTATCATTTACATGTTTCAGTAATTTTTTATAGCGTACATCTCCGTTCAGTTTTGCCTTATCTAATTCAGGGTAATGCAATTCATGTTGTATATCGGCGATGATAAAATTTCCGTTGCCAGATGCCTGAATGGCGGCTGCATTGATACAATTTTCAAGACCCGAAAAAATGAGAGTGTTCTGTCCGGCAACCAGATTTACTGTGGTATTTCGGTGTACCTGCGCGCCCTGTAGATATACTGTTATTTTTTCAGGTTTGGTTTTAATGTTTTTTTCTACATCCGTTGCATAAGCTTTTACTATCGTTAAGCAGAATGCGAGTATTACAAAATGTTTCATAAATAAATTTTTAGGATTTCTCTTTGGATGAGTAGAAATTAAAAATTCCATAAATTATTTTTTTTGTTTTTTGAAAAGTTTGTCACTTCGAGTAGCATTTGCCCGTTCCTGCAAATGCATATCGAGAAGATGATAGTAAACGCTAAATAAAAATAGTTCTCGATACAATTTTTTCGTAAGAGACAGACGAAACAATTTACTCGAACTGACAAAAAACTTACCTCGCTAAACTATTATTATAAGGAATACGATTTACAATCGAACGACCTAAAGTCACTTCATCAGTATACTCCAATTCATCGCCAACGGCAATACCGCGTGCTATGGCAGATAAAGTCAAATCAAAAGATGCTAGTTTTTTAAAAATAAAAAAGCTGGTTGTTTCACCTTCCATTGTAGCATTTAAGGCTAAAATAATTTCTTTCACTTCCTGTCTGGCAACTTTTTCAACTAATGAATCAATGGTTAAATTACTTGGACCAATTCCTTCCATGGGAGAAATCAAACCTCCCAGTACATGGTAAACACCTTTATAGAGTCCGGTATTTTCAATAGCCATTACATCTCTGTAATCCTGAACCACACAAACTACTTGTTGGTTTCTTGAAGAATTGGCGCACACTTCACATATATCATGATCAGAAATAGTATGGCAGTTTTTACAAAACTTTAAATCTTGTTTAAGTGCTTTAATGATATCTGAAAAGTGATTGACGTCCTGCTCGTCCTGTTTAATCAAATGCAAAACATAACGCAGTGCAGATTTTTTACCAACACCAGGGAGGCTGGCAAAATGCCCCACCGCCTGTTCCACTAACTTAGATGTAAATTCCACTGAGTACGGTTTAAATTTAGAAGTTACTTTGCTAATTCAATATTCATATTGATTTCTGCCTGGTAAGATACTTTATCCAATACTTCAATGTTTTTTGTAACGGTTTTAAATCCCGGTGCATCAATACTCATTTGGTATTTTCCGGGAGGAAGGATCACTACAAACCTTCCGGTTGATGGATTTGGTAAATAGTTTCCTACCAGTTCTTTTGTAATATTATCATTCACAGTAATAAAGACATCTCCATAATTTATTTCAGCATTATCTTTTGTTGAAAACACCCCTATTACTACTGAGTAATCGCTTTCAACTTCATTAAATGTAACTCTGTAAATATCAAAATCTCCTTGTCCACCATTTTTCGCAGAAGCTATGTAACCATATTTTCCGTTTTTTGAAATACGGAAATTCATATCATCATCAGTAGTATTAATTGGATAGCCAATGTTTTTAGGGCTTGTGAAGGTTCCATTTACTTCCTCATAAGCAGACTTAAAAATATCATATCCTCCCATACTTGTATGGCCTTTTGAAGAAAAATATAAATTTTTTCCATCGGGAGAAATATTTGGAAAATCTTCATCGTACAAAGTATTCACTTCAGGGCCTGCATTCTTAGGTATCGACCATTTTTTCCCAATCTTTTTACAAATATAAATGTCAGTTCCACCTAATCCGCCTTTGCGATTGCTTGCAAAAAACAAAGTATTGCCATCAGCAGAAATAGAAGCAGCAATTTCATCACCGCCGGTGTTAATCTTTGCATCCAGTTTTTCAGGTTTTGAGTACATGCCTTGTGCATTCAATGTACTCATAAATATATTTCCTTTACCAACACCTGTAGGCTGGTATAATAAGATTTCGTCGCCATTTTCACTTAAACCAATCACTTCTATTCCATTATTTCCGGCATTAATGGGTGAACCAATCGGACTTGCTTTCATATATTCTCCATTAATTACCCTTGAAATGTAAATGGAATTATTATAACTTCCGTTTTCCATTTTCTCTGCATTTTTTTCGGGACGCTTTGTATTATATACAATAAAAGATTCATTGGCTGTAACAAAAGGATAATAATCGCTGTATTCTGAATTAATGTTTGCTCCTAAATTCTGGAATAAAACATCAACCGGAAATTTCATTAATTCTTTGGCGTTTATGCAATGTTGGATTTGGAGGTCGGCATCCACTAAATTAAATACTGTTCCTTTGGCCTCCTGTTTAAATTTTTTGAAAACTGAAATCGCATCATCAAAACGATTAGAATATTGATAGGCTCTTCCCAATAAATATTCTGCGTTGGGATCATGTTTTTCTTTACGGGTCACAATTTCAAGATATGGAACTGCTTTTCCTTTATTGGTGTTGTTATTCAAGTAACATACCCCTACATTATAAGTATAAGATTCATTCTTTGGATCTTCATTCAATAATTGTAAAAAGTCAACCAAAGCATCTTCATAGTTGCCCATTTTCATTTTATTAGCCGCTAATTCAGGAGTAACCTTGGTTAGTCCGTCTTCCTGGGCATAATAAACAGTAATAAAACAAGTTAATGCAAGAAATAATAATTGTTTTTTCATTTTTGGAATTTTTTATTTTAACAGATCACTAATTTATACAATTTGAGAGAATTGACACGCTAATGTGAAAAACTGTTGAAATAGTTTAAAAAAAATGGGTCCTATTTGCTTAATATTGATAATTAAGCATCCTATATACTATTATACCATGATTCCTTCTATTAAAATTGTCAGACTAATTGCTCTGTGTGTTGTCACTTTAGGGTTCACAACGTGCTCAGATTCAAACAAGGAAAATGATAACCGCACAGTTTTTAATTATAACGAAATGGCTGGAATTTCCAGTCTGGATCCAGCTTCAGCTAATAATACAGAAGATACCTGGGGTGTAAACCAACTATTTAATGGATTGGTTCAATTGAATGATTCGTTAAAAGTACAGCCCTGTATTGCAAAAAACTGGTTTGTCAATGACGATGGTTTAACCTATACATTTAATTTGAGAAATGATGTTTATTTTCATGATAATGCTTGTTTTGAAGGTGGCAAAGGAAGAAAAGTAACCGCTAAAGATTTTGCGATTTCTTTTAACCGCTTGTATGATGCGCGGGTGAGTAGTGCCGTTGCATTACTTTCTAATATTGACCGTACTGAAAAAACAGGTTATAAAGGCTTTATGGCTACTAACGACTCTACATTTATAATATATCTAAAAGAACCTTTCAGTGCTTTTTTGAGTGTTTTGACTATGAAATATTTTTCGGTTATACCCTATGAAGCGGTAGATTTTTATGGGCAGGATTTTAGAAGAAACCCCGTGGGTACGGGTCCTTTTGCATTTAAATTATGGGAAGAAGGTACTAAGTTAGTGTTACTGAAAAACGAAAAATATTTTGAATTTGATGGTAAAAACCGTTTACCCTATTTGGATGCTGTAACTATTTCTTTTGTAAAAGACAGAGAAACAGCTTTTATGGAATTATTAAATGGTAAATATGATATGCTTAGTGGTGCCGATGCGTTTAATATTAATGAAGTATTGGATAAAAACGGAAACTGATCCATTGGGCGGAACAGCCTACAGTATTTCCGGTAACAGCCAGCTTTTGAGTGTACCCTATGCATTGTTTGCCGGAACTACTTCCGGGGGTAGCTGGAATATTACCGGAAATTCCGGAACAGTAGATGGCACTAATTTTATTGGCACTACCGATAATAGACTTCTTACTATCAAAGTAAATAATCAGCTGGCAGGGCGTATTGACCATATTAATTACAATACATTTTGGGGATATCAGGCCGGATTATTAAACACCGGAGTTGCAAACACTGCCAATGGATCTGGTGCACTTTATTACAACACCACCGGAGAACAAAACACTGCCAATGGAGATTTTGCACTTATAGGCAACACCACGGGATCTCTTAACACCGCTATAGGCTCTGGATCTGGTGTGGCTTCCGGAGGATTAA
>JANPOX010000387.1:0-2567 GCA_031428235.1 Bacteroidia bacterium
CCAAGCTAAATTACCTCTTAGTTCAGAAGACATTACCAAAAAGCTAATTAATAATATGCAAAGGCTAATTAATAAACGGTTTCCCTACATCAATATTGTGTCTGAATATTCGATAAAAAATGACTTTAATGAGGACTTAAAATGTTCTGTACTGCCTATTTCTGAAAAGTCTTCAAGTAAAGTAATGGTTAAAATTTGATTATTAGTATTCACTTTTAAACAACGGTGGCGACCTTAACGCAAGTAAAATGAAAAAAGTAATAATGGCTTTTTCTGTCATTGTTGGTTGTTTTGGAAATTCTCATGCACAAATGATTGTGAATGACCCCATAAATGGGGCGATTGAGAAGGTTTTAGATATGCTAAACCCCAAATTAACACAACAGATTCAACAAGTGAAAAGAGCAAAAGAGCAGTTGCGTGAGCAGGTCGCTATTACGACCGCCACAGAAACCAATGCCAATGCTGAAATGGCAACTATTGATTATAGTTCTAATGCTTCTAAGTTTTCCGCAAATTTTGCCATTCAAGGTTTGAAGATGAAAGATAAGGAAGATAAAAACATTGCACTATACAACACTGGTATTGCTTTGATAGGAAAAATTTCTTCTCAAAATCCCAATCATATTGCTTATTACTCAAAACTCTATACCGAAATCAAAAATGCAATGGCTTCCTATGGCAAGCAAGCAGATTTATTAGGATATAAAACAGGGGGTTCTACGACTAATATTGATAATGTTTTTAGTGGTTCGCAAGGTGGACTTGTTAATACTGGTAATTCATCAACAGAAGAACAAGCATTTGTAGATGCTAAAAACAAGGCTGATGCTTTGGCTAATCAATACAAAGAAGATGTGGGTAGTGTCAATAAAACCTATCAAACATTACTTGATAAGTTGAATAATCCGCCATCAGGAGGTTGGTTAGGAAATCTTTTTAACGGAATTTGGAATATTGGTACATTGGGACTTACTAATGAGTTAAAAGATAAAATTGCTGAAAAAGGTAAATCTGCCCTTGAAGATTGGTATTCTTCTCAAACCAAAACACTGGATAATAATTTTAATTCGGGCATGGGAGATTTGGGTTTTGGAGATTTATTGTCAGCTTCTTCGGGTGCGTTGGGTTCACAATTAGGAGCAGGAAAGGCTGTTAAAATTGACCCTAAAAATGGTTTTATGGATGATGCAGGTAAAATAATGTTAGGTTATAATATTGTTGAAAAATACGATGATATAAGCAACATTCTTATTGCAAATAATAATGCCATTTCTGCTTTGATAGGTGAAAATCTATATAATCAAACTGTTTCTCAATTAACCAATGGACAATCAAAGTATTCTTGGAAAACAAAACAAGAATCTTTAATTGCCCCTAAACAATCCACTACTGGATTTTATTAATATGACTATTTTAGCTGCTACTTTTCTTGAAGAAATTGCAAGGTATCAATACGAAATCTTAGAATCGTTTGGTGGACTTACCCAAGTTGCAAGAGGTATCTCTGCTATTGGGGCTGTGCTTTATTTGGGTGGTTTAATTACCGAACAAATTGCCACTGCCAAGCGTTTAGATGAAAAAGCATTGTTAAGACCTTTCATTATTTTATTGGTTATTCTATTGTTTCCCCTTTTTAGGGGAACAATAGATGCCATTCTTTCCCCCATTGCAGGTGCAACTACTGCTATGCAGGAATCCGCAGAAAAAGCA
Source organism: Bacteroidia bacterium (assembly GCA_031428235.1). Classification (GTDB taxonomy): domain Bacteria; phylum Bacteroidota; class Bacteroidia; order B-17B0; family Aurantibacillaceae; genus UBA4416. The sequence continues at coordinate 1,714 of JANPOX010000387.1, forward strand.
TACGATGCCAAACAAGCACAAATTTTAAAATTAGCCGAAACGGCTAATAACACAACCACGGCTGAAACAGGTTTTAGTATTGAAGTGATGTATAATTACTTACAACTTGTTTTTTCAAGGTTGGGTGTTTTTTATTTAGTTACGGGTTTATTAATGGTTATTCTGCAAGCGATTTTGAAAGGAGCAATTTTTATTATGCTCTTGCTTAGGGTAATCAATATGGTAATATTAATTATTTTTGGTCCGATTAGTTTTGGGTTTAGTGCTTTTCCTGTTTTTCAAGATACCTGGAAACAGTGGTTAGCAAATTATATCAATATTTTTATGTGGTATCCTATACTTAATATCATTGAAGCCATTACTTTTAAAGCTAATACCTTTGCTTTGACAGAGGCACTTGGTTTTTGGGTTTCTTTGGCTTGTAAGGATATAGCTGTTGCACAACAATATTTGATAACTACTACAACTGTTGATGATTTTTATAGGGGAATGGCTATGTCAATTGGTATTAGTATTGCAGGTATTTATGCTGTTATGCAAACACCTCAAATTGCTAATATGATAGTGCAAGCGGCTACTGGTGGTGCTTCGCAAACAAACGGTATGTCAAGAATGGCAATGGGAGGACTTAGAGGGGCATCAGGCGGTGCAGATCGGTCTATTGGTTCTGTTGCAAGTGTAGCAGGAAGAAGTACAGGTACAATCGCACAAGGGGGCTTAAATATAGCAAAGACAGGTTTGGGCTTAGGAATAAGGGCTTATCAAAAAGCGAGAGGAAATTCAAAAACATCTTAATCAATAAAAAAGTAAACAGTTTTTACTGTTTACTTTTAAATAACTCTTCAGTTACCCAA
>JANPOX010000388.1:0-5161 GCA_031428235.1 Bacteroidia bacterium
AAACACCGATGGCGATATAGCCGATCAGAGAGCTTAAAAAACTTCGTATTTCTTTAATTAATAAGGTAATCATACAGAATTCAAAAATAGCAATAGATTTTAAAATATACTATTATCTTATACATCTCGTTTTATTTTGACGTATTTTAGCATTTTGAAAAAATGAAAAGTTTTGCTCATATTATATCTAATATCTGTCACCCATTGTTGATGGCTACTTATGGATGCTTATTAGTTTTCTTTGGATTAACAAACACCATCTATTATGTGTTCACGCCATTAAAATTAAAGCTTGTATTAACATTGACAATTTTTGCTTTTACTTTTTTGATGCCTGTGTTAAATTTATTGATACTTTATAAATTAAATTATGTCTCTTCATTGAGAATAGAAAACCGCAAGGAGCGTACTTTTCCTTTAATCATGACTTCGCTTTGTTATTTTGGCTTGTTTTATATCATCTATGATTTTAATATCTGGCCGGCAATTAAATTATTCATACTAGGTGGTGGTTTGTGTATTTTATTTGCGGCAATTATTAACTTATGGTGGCAAATCAGTGCTCACATGATTGGTATTGGAGGCTTATTTGGAGTATTATTGGCCATTAGTTTTTATATGCAAATCCCTATTTTTACTGCCATCTCTGTTTGTATAGGTGTTGCTGGCATGATAGGTTTTGCCCGATTAAATTTACTGGCCCATACACCGGCACAGGTTTATACCGGATTTGTATTTGGTTGCCTGATGCAGTTTTCTCTGTTTTTTTTAGCACATAACCTTACCTTTATATAAATTTATAATATGAATTTAATTACGGGAGCAACAGGGATTGTAGGCGCACATGTGGCGTTGCAGCTTTTACAACAAAATAAGCCCGTTGTTGCTATTAAAAGGGAAGGGAGTGATATTTTTAAAACAAAAAAATTATTTTCTTATTACACTTCAGATGCTGATGTTTTATTCAATAGAATTAAATGGATTGATGCCGATGTAAATGATATTTATTCATTATTAGATGCGCTGGATGGTATTGATACTGTTTACCATTGCGCAGGGTTTGTATCATTTAATTCAAAAGATAATGCGCAAATGCACCGTATTAATAGTGAAGGAACAGCAAACATGGTAAATGCCTGTCTGGAAAAAAACATTAAGGCTCTTTGCCATGTAAGCTCCATTGCAACGCTGCAAAATCCTGATATAAAAAAGAATATTGATGAATCTGTTTACTGGAAATCCTCGCCTTATGCAAGTGATTACGCAATCAGTAAATATAATGGAGAACGGGAAGTATGGCGTGGAACAGAAGAAGGTTTAAAAGCCGTGATTGTTAATCCGGGAATAATTTTAAGTCCTGGTTTTTGGTCACAAAGTTCAGGTAAATTAATTCAAAGTTGTTATCAAGGAAATCCTTTTTATACGAGTGGTTGTGGCGCTTCTATAGATGCCAGAGACGTGGCAAATTGTATGATTCAATTAACAGAGAACAAGCATTTCAATCAACGTTTTGTATTAATAGAAAACAATCATTCCTTCAAAGAAATTTTAACTTTAATACATCAGGCCTTAGGAAAAAAAGAACCAACGATTAAAGCCGGAAAAACAATTCTAACATTAGGCAGAATGCTGGATGGTATTAGAAGTAAAATGTCAGGTCAGGAACAATTAATTACAAAAGAAACGGTTATAGCCGCAGTGGATGAGAATTTTTATAATAATGGCCGCATCGTTTCCACTCTTAATTATAAATTTATTTCATTAAACGATACAGCTAAATTCATTTGTCAATCTTATCTGAACGATCTTAAAAACTAATTATGATTAAGTTAATTTCGCTATTATTTTCTATTGGACTTATTGGGTTTGTTGCCAGTAACTGTAAAACTTCAGAAAAAACAAAGATAACAAATACGGAAATTAGTAACGTTTCAAAACCTTTTGAAACCCCTAAATCTATTACCTATTTGCCTCCTCCTGCTGATTCTGTTTCAACCATTACTATAAATTTGGTAGGCGATTTGATGTGTCATCTCCCTCAAACAAACAACGCAAAATTAAGTAACGGTGAGTATGATTTCAATCCGAGTTTCGAGTATATAAAACCATACCTCCAAGATGCAGATCTCACTATCGGGAATTTAGAGACGACCTTTGCAGGGACGGTTCAGCCTTATGCGGGTTATCCGGCTTTTAATTCTCCTGATGCTTATTGTACAGCGGTAAAAAACGCAGGATTTGATTTTTTGGTTACTGCTAATAATCACAGCATGGATACCCGCGAGGCAGGTTTATTAAGAACAATCGAGGTTATTAAAAAACATGGCTTAGGATATGCAGGCACTTATCTGAACCAACGGGATCATGATTCAATAAGGATTTTAAATATCAAAGGTATTAAGCTTGGCATTTTAAATTATACTTATGGAACAAATGGCTCTTACCCGGTTTCCGATCATAAATATATGTTGAACGTCATAGATTCTGCTGGTATTGTAGCGTCTGTAAAATCTGCTAAAGCACAAGGGGCTGATATCGTATTGGTTTTTTATCATATGGGAGTTGAAAATGTAACTGAACCTACTCAATCCCAAAAAGATGCTGTCAGGTATGCATTAGAAGCCGGAGCTGCATTGGTTATTGGAGCACACCCACATATGATTGGCCCTACACAAAAACTCTATTCAAAAACAATTAATGATACCGCATTTGTAGCTTACAGTTTAGGGAATTTTTTATCCAATCAGTATTGGAGATATACCGATGCCGGAGTGATTTTAAAAGTAACAGTTCAAAAGAATTATACTAAAAATATAACTTCCTTTCTTGAAGCAAATTACTTGCCGACGTGGGTTTATAGAGGAGATGGCACAAAAAAAATGCATATTTTATTTCCTGCACAATGGGCTTCCGATTCCACTCAATTGCCTGAATTTTTAAATAGTTCGCACAGAAAAAAAATGTTGGAAGCCTTTGATGATACTAAAACAATACTGACTAAATACAATCCTTCTCTGCACCTGAATTCCGTAAAATGATTGGATTTTTAAAAATTTAAAAAAAAAGGCAAAAAAGTTTTGTATAATTAGAGAAAACTGTAACTTAGTATATTATAAACCGAAGGTATTTTTAGAAAGATAGATTTATGCATATAGCAATTGCCGGTAATATCGGTTCAGGAAAAACAACATTAACGTCTTTATTAGCCAAACATTATAAGTGGACTCCGCACTATGAAGATGCTGATGACAATCCTTATCTGAACGATTTTTATGATGATATGCAGCGTTGGTCGTTTAATTTGCAGGTTTATTTCTTAAATTCACGTTTCGGTCAAGTTCAGGAAATCAGACAGGGTAAGCAAAAAGTGGTTCAAGACAGAACTATTTATGAAGATGCATACATTTTTGCACCAAATTTGCATGCAATGGGTTTAATGACAACCCGCGATTATGAAAACTATTTCACATTGTTTAAATTAATGGATAGTTTAGTAAAAGCACCCGATTTAATTATATATTTAAGAGCGTCAGTACCAACTTTAGTAAAGCAGATCCAGAAACGTGGCAGAGATTATGAAAACTCCATACGTTTGGATTATTTAAAGAGGCTGAATGAAAGGTACGAAGCATGGATTACCACGTATGAAGGTGGTAAGATGTTAATTGTAGATATTGACGAAATTAATTTTTCTGAAAGTAAAGAAGACCTTGGGAAAGTGATTAGAATGATTGACGCAGAGGTAAACGGATTATTTAAATAAATTATATTGAACGATAATTTACATAGCGAAAAAGAGTTTGTTCATAATCAATACGAACAAATGCTTCTTGCTCATAAGCAGGATGAAACGGTTTTGGTTTCTCACTATGGCGAGTTGTCGCAAAGCGTTATCTCGAATTTGGAAGGCGATGTCGAAGAAAAAATTACTTCTTTGGATATTGCAAAAGGTCCGATCAAAAAAATATTTTTCATCAGTGTAGAAACATTGCAAAACATGTTGCTGCATGGCCATAAAAATAATGATGGAGAACAACACAATTTTTTCATTCTAGTAAAAAACGGTTCTAATTTAAAAGTTATTTCTTCGAACCTGGTTGCTAATTCATCTATTCCTTCTTTAGAGAAACAAATCAATGTTATCAATTCTTTTGATGATGAAAAAGCGCTCAAAGCGTATTATCTGGAGCATTTAGAAAACAATACCATGAGTGAAAAAGGTGGCGCCGGTTTAGGTTTTATAACCATTGGCATGAAGAGTGGAAATAAATTGAAAGTTGATTTTAAGAAAATCAATGAGCAGTTCTCTTTGTTTACTTTAACTTCTTCGGTTAATTTAAGCTAATTTTTTTACAGTATATTTTCTTGCATTTCCTTCTATTAAATTAATCCCACATTTCGTATTTTTTAAAAGCGAACCAAATTGATCTTCAATTCCTAAAAATTCAGCTCCGTTATAAGTTGCAGCTTTTAGTAATACTTCAAAAAGAATTTCCGGCTGTTTTTTAGTGATTGTATTTATTTCCTCAATTATAGAAAGCGAAGAATTACTGGCTAAACTGTCTGTCCCCAAAGTAAGCTTACAGTCATTAGAAATCATTAACTGAATATCAGGAAGACTATTTTCTATATAAAGGTTAGCGTTCGGACAAAGGCACCAATACAAGTGTTTATGATGATTTTGAACTATCTCTAAATCTTCTTTATTTGTAAAGGTATTGTGGACCATCAACGTATTAACTTCTTTATTAAAAGCATTAATTATGGTTTGTAAACTACTTTTTTGTGATGGTTTAAAATAGTCAATAGGAATATTTAGGGTTTCGTATAATCTTAAATAATCCCCGGATTTGTTTTCAAAGAAATCATTTTCTGCCTGGCTTTCCTGGTTATGAATACTACTGGGCTTTTTTTTCAAAGAGCACTCCTGAGTGATTTTTTTAATTAATTCAAGCGAAGTGCTATAAGGTGCATGTGGTGAAAGGGAAGCTGATAATTTATTATCCTCAAATTCAGATAGGAGTTGTTTTCCCTGGGTAAGAACTAAGTCACTTCTTTCCGGATTTAAAGCAATTAATTCAACGAAAGTGTGATAATAAAGTTTCGATTGATTTTTTGCAGTAATTGATTCCGTTGTATTGCTAATATCGCCAACAGCTAC
>JANPOX010000389.1:0-8073 GCA_031428235.1 Bacteroidia bacterium
CAATATATGATTTATGGTAGCAGTCCGGGCTCGTTAAGTGTAATGCTTACCCGATGGGATTCAGGTACTAATACACGTATTACTGTTGCCTCAGGTATCATTAATCATTCAGCATCGGCCATGGCAATGTCGTGGGCCAATTTTACTATCCCTTTAACCTATGTTGATGGAAATAATCCTGATTCCTGTATTATTGTTTTAAAAGCAAGTGGTGCAAATCCAACCAATAACGATTATTTGTGGGTTGATAATTTGTCATTTTCAGGTGTTGTTACAGGTGTTAAAGATCAGGAGTCGGTTTTCTCAGAAGTGGCAGTTTTTCCAAATCCATCTGCTGAAACTATTAACGTGAACATCCATTTAGCGTCAGAACAAAAAGTCACGATCGACCTAATAGATGTTACCGGAAAAGTAATGCTGACAAAAAATTCAGGTTCACTTCAGGGCCATTCAAAACAATCAATTGATGTAAGCGGAATTTCAAAAGGAGTTTATTATGTGAAAATTGTTTCAGAGAAAGCAACTGAAATAAGAAAAGTGATCATTCAATAATCTGACCTCAAAAAGGTAAAACAAATAAAATGAAAAACTTAATATATATAGCTCTTTTGATTTTGTCTTTTCAGATAAAAGCGCAAACGCAATTGTTTATACCCGATACGTTAATTGGCCCTAATTACTCATTAACCATGCATAAGGATAGTGTTCAGTTTTTTCCTGTAGGGAAGAAATCAAATACTTATGCTTTCAATGCTAATAAGTATTTAGGACCTACACTTATCTTTAATAAAGGAACTAATGTAAACGTAACGGTTAATAATCAAATTGGAGATACGACAACCGTTCATTGGCATGGGATTCATCTTCCTTCAAAATGGGATGGAGGACCACATACACCAATTTTGCCTAATGGTATCTGGAACCCTCAGTTTACTGTAATGGATAATGCGGCTACTTATTGGTATCACCCACACTTTCATATGAAAACTGCTGAACAAGCCATTAAAGGTGCGGCCGGATTAATTATAGTCAGAGATCCTATTGAAGCAGCGCTTTCTTTACCACGAAAATATGGGGTAGATGATTTTCCGTTAATCATTCAGTGCCAGCAATATGATTCATTGAATCAGTCCATGCCATTAGGTATGCAGGATTCTACTATTATGGTAAACGGAGCAAGATCCAGTCACGGTTATACAGTAAATGCAAATTTTCCGGCACAAATAGTTCGTATGCGTTTATTAAATGCCTCAGGCGAACGAACATTTAATTTTGGTTTTAGTGGAAATAAACAATTTAAAGTAATAGCAAGTGATGGAGGTTTATTGGATAATCCTGTTGATGTAACACGCGTCCGTCTTTCACCAGGAGAAAGAGCTGAAGTGCTAATTGATTTAAATGGAATGAATGGACAAACAATTCATTTAATGAGTTATGCCTCTGAGCTGGCAATAGGAATACAGGGTGGGCCAACCATGCCAATGCCTGCTGGTTCTCCTCCAATGGACAGTCCGTTAAATGGAATTGATTTTAATATTATGAAAATTAGTGTTGTTGCCCAAACTGCAAATCCGATAACAACAATTCCAACTTTATTAACAACTAATGTGTCTTATTTACCAGGGCAGGCTAACATAACACGTGTTGTAAGGTTTACGGCCGATAGCTTAATGGTTATGGATGGACCATTTTATTTTAATGGAAATTCATTTGATATGATGCGCATTGATTATGAGATCCCATTAGATAATATTGAAATATGGAAAATAGTAAATGAAACGATGGTGGCTCATCCCTTTCATATTCATGATGTTCAGTTTTTTATAATTGATAGAAGCGGTATTTTACCGGCACCTGAAGAAAGTGGAAGAAAAGATGTGGTTTTAGTTCCCCCCGGAGATTCAATTATGTTCATTACAAAATTTGAAGATTTTGCAGACACTGTTATACCTTTCATGTACCATTGTCATATTTTAATGCATGAAGATGATGGAATGATGGGCCAGTTTATTGTAAGACCTACATCTGTAACAGGTGTCGAAAATTTTCAGTTAAAGGATATGGGAATTAATATTTATCCCAACCCCGCTAAAGACCTTGTGAAAATTAAAGTAAGTGAAATAAATAATTCTCAACCGCTTCACTTAATAGTTTATGATATTCTTGGTAAAGAAGTTTATTCAACATTGCTTCAACAAAATTTAAATGAATTAAATATATCCGGTTGGATCAGTGGATTATACACTATCGAAATAATTAAAAATCAAAAAAGTATTCATCAAAAACTAATAATTAAATAAAATGAAAAAAATAAAAATTTTAACAATGGCTTTTATAGCTATGTCTTTTGCGTCTTGCGGAGAAAAAGCAATTACGGAAACCAACACAGTAGCAACAGAAACAACTAATGGAGTTACTACCTCTTCTTTTAAAGTATGGGGCAATTGCGAAATGTGTAAAGAAACTATTGAAGGCTCACTAAAAGTTGATGGTGTTTCAAAAGCTGATTGGGATGTTGATTCCAAAATAATTACGGTTGAATTCGACGCGGCTAAAATTGATCTGGATAAAATTCAGAAAACTATTGCTGCAGTTGGCTACGACAACGATAAATATAAAGGCGATGATAAAGCCTATAATGAATTAGCAGGCTGCTGCCAATACGATAGAAAATAAATAATATTTAAAATTTTAAAGTCATGAAAATTAAAACATTATTATCCATTACCTTTTTTGCAACATTTATTTTATCATTGAATTCATGTAAAAAAAAGGAAGAGCCTCATGTTGAGGAGCATGATCCATCTCATGTATCGGTTCCATTAAACATTAATTACCCGGCAGCTTATGTTGTAAATGGAAGTTCTAATAATATATCAGTTATGCGCTTATCAGATAACATCGTAACAGAAACCATTTCTTTAAATGGGGCAACTTTTCCTCATCACATTTATTTAAATCCAGCTAAAACAAAATTTGCAGTAGCCATCACTAGCAAAGATTTAAGCGCAGGTCATAGCGGTCATGGTGGTTCGGCAGCAGGACAAAAAATACAGATCATTGATGTGGTTACAGGTAATGTTGATAAAGAAATTGGTGTTAATCAGTTGCCTCATAACGCCATTTATAATACTTTAGGAACCGAACTTTGGATACCGCAGGGAGATTCAGTTATGGGAACTGTTATGGTTTACAAAACCAGTGATTGGACACTTCAAAATACCATCAACGTTGGTAAGTTGCCATCAGAAGTAACTTTTTCAAATGATGGTTCAAAAGCGTATGTTGCCAATACTAAAGATGGTACAGTTTCGGTTATTGATCCTGTTACAAAAACAGTATTACAAACCATTGCTACAGGAATAAATCCTGTTGGAGCGTGGCCTGCAAGCAATGGAAAAATGTATGCGGATAATGAAGGTTCACAAACTGTTTCCGAAATTGATGTATTAACTAATACTGTTACTGCCACAATAAACCTGGGGTTTATGCCAGGTTACGTTGCATATAACGCTGGTAATTCTGAGTTATGGATATCAGATGCAACAAACGGGAAAGTTGTTTATTACTCTTTAATTTCAAATACTTGGACCTTGCAAGGAAATATAACTACCGGCGCAAACGCACATGCTATTGCTTTTAGTGCGGATAATAGTAAAGCCTATGTAACAAATCAGGATGCAAACACCGTTTCAATTATCAATGTGCTAACTCATGCGGTTACAACTACAGTTAATGTAGGTTTAAAACCAAATGGTATAGTATTAACTCAATAAAAATATAATTATTTAAATAAATCCAAATGAAAAATTTAATCTTATTATTCAGCTTATTATGTACTATGAAAATCATGGCACAAACAACCGTTAAAACGTCTACTATCTCTGTAAAAGGAAATTGTGATCAATGTAAAGAACGTATTGAGAACGCCGCAGACATTAAAGGTGTAAAGAACAGCAGCTGGAGTGAAAAAACTAAAGTAATGTCTGTAACGTACGATTCTAAAAAAGTGAGCCTTGAGCAAATTGAAAAAGCAATTGCAAAAGCAGGCTATGAAACAGTAAATGTTAAGGCCGATAAAAACGCTTATAACTCGCTGCCTTCTTGCTGCAAGTACGAATCTACTGATTGTAAGAAAAAATAATACTTATGAAGTATTTTTTGTTTAGCCTCTTTGGGCTTGCTTTTGCATTCCAGGGCTTCGGCCAGGTAAAAGGAAGAGTTGTAGAGATTTCTCAGGATAAAAAAGAGGGCACAGCACTTCCGGGTGTAACTGTATTTTGGCATCAAACGTCTGTTGGTTCAACAACGGATGAAAACGGATTGTTCTCTATTCCTTCAGCCCCTGAAACAAATCGTTTAATTGTTACTGCTGTTGGTTACAAAAGCGATACACTCCTGATAAAAGATACCACTAAATTTTTAACCATTAAATTAAGAGGTGGTGTTGAACTGAATGAAGTGGAAGTTGTGTATGAAACCACCGGAACCGAGCTGTCGTACATGAATACCATTAAAATGGAAACATTAAATGAGCGTTCGTTGATGAAAGCTGCGTGCTGTAATTTATCGGAGAGTTTTGAAACCAACCCCAGCGTGGATGTGAATTTTTCGGACGCAGTGACAGGAACCAAGCAGATTCAGATGCTGGGCTTGTCGGGACAATATGCTCAGATTACTAAAGAAAACATGCCTTATATGCGCGGACTGGCTAACGGTTACGGACTGAGTTTTGTTCCAGGGACTTGGATTCAGTCCATACAGTTAAGCAAAGGTGCGGGCTCTGTAATTAATGGCTATGAAAGTTTAACAGGACAAATCAATACAGAACTGCAAAGCCCGGAAACATCTGACCGTTTAAATTTTAATGCGTATGTCAATCAAAATGCCCGTAACGAATATAACTTGAATGTAAAACATCGTTTTAATGAAAAATTGGCGGTTGGATTATTAACACACGCTAATTTTAATCCTTTAGTACAGGATATGAATATGGATGGCTTTGCGGATATTCCCATTGGTAAACAATACAATGTGATGAACAAGTACGCCTACAATTCGGGTAAAGGTTTTGAAGCACAGTTTGGCGGCGGTTATTTAGAGGATTACAGGAAGGGCGGGCAGTTTTCATCTACTATGATGTCAGACACATTACCCTTATATCAATTGCAGATTGAAAATAAAAAATGGGAACTGTACAGTAAAACAGGATTTGTATTTCGTAAAAAACCCGGTACCAGTATGGGCTTGCAGTTATCTTATTTAAACCATGATCAACATAATACCTATGGTTTAAATACATACACTGGTTTACAAAAAACATTTTATGCCAATTATATTTTCCAGGGCATTATTAAAACAACAAACAACACTTATAAACTGGGCGCCAGTTTCATGAACGACAATGTAGTTGAGTCTTACCAATTGTTTAAATTTAATCGTAATGAAAAAGTAGGCGGAGCTTTTGCAGAATTGGCACACAACCGTGGAGAAAAATTTAATGTGGTGGCCGGCTTACGTGCCGATTACCATAATTATTACGGTTTGTTTTTTACACCGCGTCTACACATGCGGTATGCTTTAAAAGGAAATAAAACGGTTTTCCGGATCAGCGGAGGGCGGGCATTAAAGACTGCGAATATTTTGGCAGAGAATACTGCTTTGATGGCTACTTCGCGAGAATGGTTACTAACACCAAGCGACTTAAGTATGCCTTATGGATTGAAACCGGAAACGGGTTGGAACTATGGTTTCAATTTTACACAAAAAATGAAATTGAATTATAAGGATGCGTACGTCACTTTTGATTTGTATCGCACTGATTTTACACAACAAGTTGTTGTGGATGTGGATCAAAATACCCAACAAGTTTCTTTTTATAATTTAAAGGGGCCATCGTATTCTAACACCGCACAAGTGGAGTTTGGTTGGGAAATAAGGAAGCGTTTGAATATTAAAACTGCTTACCGTTATGTGGATACCAAAGTGAATTACAATTCAGGATTGCTGCAGAAAGCCCTGGTGTCAATGCACCGCGCATTCGTGAATTTAAGTTACGAAACAAAAAAGAAGCATTGGTTATTTGATGCCACCTTACAATACAATGGTAAAAAACGGTTATCCCAAACAAATTCAAATCCTGAAAATTATAAACGTGCAAGCTACTCACCGGATTTTTATAACGTGCTGGCACAGATTACTTATGTCACTAAATTAAACAAAGCGGATTTCAATATTTATGTCGGTGTTGAAAATGCGCTGGACTATAAACAACCCAATCCAATTGTCGCCAGCGATGCGCCGTTCAGTAAATACTTTGATGCCAGTATGGTATGGGGACCGATTTATGGAAGAATGTTGTACGCAGGATTACGGTTTAAGATTAAGTAAATTTATTTCACCACAGAGAGACAGAAATAAGGAGAACGCAGAGGATTTTTAGAGTAACGATGTACCTTAATATATTCATAAATATTTTTTAAACACAGAAGTTTTGTGATTTAACGAATACGAAATGTTTTGGATATTCCCGGACGGACTTAACATAAATGTTATGCTCCTATGGAGCCTAAAAATTGCAGTTACACAGATTGTTATGATGTTTGGTTCCTTCGGAATCGTGTTTGAAAATTAGTTTGAGTTTAGCCACAGTCCTGGAGGGACTAAATATTAATAGAAAATGAATAACCATTTTTTAGAGCGTGCCGTAGGTACGCAACATTATAAACCTCGCTATAAATGATTAGTGTTAAGCTCTTGCGAATTCAATTTTTATAACGGACATTGAAAACGAGTGTTTAACGTCAAGGTTGTTGTTGCACTGAACTTCCAAGGTGCATTACAAACCGTGATGTCAAAAGTGTCAGCGCCAATAGTATTGACATAAACTTTAGTTCCACTTTCAAGGGAAAACTGACCAAAATAAACAAACACCTTGCCGGAGGATGGATTGTAATCATTTTCGGTCGTGTAAATTCCTGTAGTAATTGCTGATCCGAATTTAAAATTCAGAGAATTTCCGGATTGAGGATTTGCAGAAAATTCCCAATACTGCCATGAATTTGTTGGAGCATATACAGAATAATAATTTTTTGTACCCCAGCCTGCACCATCATCCAGCTTATTCATGGGAAGTGTGCAAGCTGGTGTCACCGGTGGCGCAATAATTTGTCCCAAAGATATTTCATTACCATATTTATAACCCTGGTCATTGGTTGCCCAGCATCTGAAGAAATAAGTGGAATCAACATCGAAGTTCTCATAAAGAGCGGTAAATTTACTGCCATCAATATTCGCAATCATTTGTCTGCTTAAAATATTGGGTTCTGAATTTGTACCACAGCAAAATCCCGCATATTCAACCGCGGAATATCCTTTTGAGTCAATATGGCCAGTTACTAAGACTCTCCCGTCATTTTGGATTTCAGTTGATACGATGCTGACTTTTGGAAGATAATCATCCACATTTTTTAAAGCCTTTTTACATGAATTATTTAATAAAAAAAGGCCAATCACTGCAAAGAAAAGGAAATGTTTTTTCATAGTGTTAATAATAAAAATTAATCAAATTGATAACGAACGCCGATTCCATAATCATTGAACCAATTGATGGTGGCAGGTTCAGAAATTATGTATCCCGTGCGGTTTGCATGTGCAATGATCCCGAAGTAATCATTAATGTCGTATTGTACTCCTAATCTGAATCTCAATCCGGCAATATAGCCGCCCCCTGAATAACCAGATGTGATTAAAGTTTTAATTTCATAATTCTCATCAACACTGCCGGTTCCAATAGTGATATCTGTGCCCAGATAGGCAAACAACTTTTTACGTTTTACAACAGCAACATCAATACCACCAAAAATATGAAAGAGGTTGTATTTATCAAAACTTTGTGTGCCAGGTAAAATAACTGTTGTTTGGCTTGATTGAACAGCATAAATTGGAAATTCAGCCATTCGGGTTTTCATTACCATATAGGTTGCTGAAAAGCAAACACGCACCCTGTTTTCAAATTCGGGCATGTAGCCAATCTCGGCTGAAAAACCAGGTTTAAAAACATAACCAAAACTG
>JANPOX010000390.1:0-2655 GCA_031428235.1 Bacteroidia bacterium
ATTACCTGAAAAACTGGCCAATGAATTGGAACCATGGGATCTCGCGGAACTGGCAGCGTATAAAGATGAATATTTAAGTGGCTTTGTTACGGAGAGTTACCAGGTAAGTTTAAAAGAAGGGTTTGATAAAGCGAAAGACAGAATGCAGGGAACAATAAGGAATTCTGTAAATTCTGATATCGGTGGGGATGAACAACAAATAACCTCATTAAATACAGATTATAACGATATTAAATTCAAACACATTTTATTACCCGTTTGGTTAAGCTCTTACCGTTACAAGGATAAAGTGTACCGCTTTTTAGTGAATGCCCGAACAGGTGAAGTACAGGGTGAAAGGCCTTATTCTGCTGCAAAAATTGCTGCATTAGTAATCACAATTTTATCTGTGATTGCAATAATACTTTTCTTTGCGCAACAAAAATAAAGTAGTGACAGTCTCAAAAGTCTATTTTACGGTCATTCTGATCCGCCAGCTGGCGGATCAGAATCCCATTTTCAGTAAAAGTCAACCGGAGATGCTGAAATAAATTCAGCATGACAATTCAAGGCTTTTATGACAGTCTTTTATTCTTTACGGCCTTTTAACTTTGGTTTCTTTGTAACCCAACTTTTTCATACTACGCCGCTTTTGTTTTTTTGCCGCCCTCAACTGCTTCCTTTGTTCGCGGGCATTTTGTTTGCTTAGTGCCTGACTTGGCTTAGTCTTTTTATCAAGGTAGGGGTTAAATGCTTCACGGGGCTTATGCTTCCTCTTTGATTTTCGCCACATTTTTTTTCGGTCAGGATTTTCATCGAATTGAGCTTTTAAAGGCAAAGCACCTATAAAGCAAAGGAATAAACTTAAAATGATCAATCTTTTCATTAAGACAAATAACGGATATATCTCAAAAAAGACACTTATATATCCTCATAATTTACTAACAGGATTTATGGACAATTACGTTTTGTGGTTTGTTGCTTTTGATGTAAATTTGGGTTGAATTAGAACTGATACAATGGCTATAAAAGATTGGACAAAAGAAGAAATATTAGAAGTGTACAATACACCTTTAATGGAGTTAATATATAAAGCGGCGGAAGTTCACAAGCAGCATCACACGGTTGGTGAAGTGCAGGTGAGTTCTTTGTTATCTATTAAAACAGGTGGTTGTCCCGAAGATTGTTCTTATTGTCCGCAAGCAGCGCGCTATCATACTGAAGTAAAAGTTCATAAATTAATGAGTGTTCCCGAAGTGGATGAGGCTGCCAATAATGCAAAAGCAGGTGGTGCGAGTCGTATGTGTTTAGGCGCTGCATGGCGTGAAGTACGTGATAACCGGGATTTTGATACAGTGTTGGATATGGTTAAAACGATCAACAGTAAAGGACTTGAAGTGTGCGCAACTTTAGGTATGGTAACTGAAGATCAGGCAAAACGTTTGGCGGAAGCCGGATTATATGCTTACAATCATAACATTGATACGAGCGAAGAGAATTACGAAAATATTATTTCAACACGCACATTTGATGATCGAATTAAAACTATTAAAAATGTGCGTAAAGCCGGTCTAACTGTTTGTTCAGGTGGAATAATTGGAATGGGCGAGAAGGTAGAAGATAGAGTAGGGATGTTATATACATTAAGTTTATTGCGCCCTCAACCCGAATCAGTACCAATTAATGCATTAGTTGCTGTTGAAGGAACGCCTATGGCAGATCAGCCACCGGTGCCAATCTGGGACATGGTTCGTATGATTGCAACCGCTCGTATTGTTTTGCCTAGAACTGCGGTTCGTTTATCAGCAGGACGTTTAAGCATGAGCATGGAAGGTCAGGCACTTTGTTTTATGGCAGGTGCTAACTCTATTTTTGCAGGCGAAAAATTATTAACTACTGCTAATCCTTTATTTAATCAGGATATGGAGATGTTTAAGATTTTAGGGTTATCCAACAAAAAGGCTTTCGTTGATAAATTGAAAAATGAAGATGTTGCACAAGCTGCATCAATATAATATTAAAAAAAAAATAAACCCAGTATGAAAACGATCATTTTAGTATTCGCATTATTATCCTTTGAAGTGTTAATGGCTCAATCTTCTGAGATTTCCGGTAAGTATGATAAGATCGGAAAATTTGAAAAAGGTGTCGCTATTGTTCGTAAAAATGACATGGTTGGTGTAATTAATACTGATGGTAAAGAAATAATTAAGCCTGAGTATGATAAAATCTCAGCTTTTGGAAATGACGGAATTGCAATCACCCATAAAAAGGATTTGGTTGGATTAATAAATCGTGAAGGAAGAGTCATTGCAGATAATCAGTACGACTATATTGGCCATTTTAAAAGTGGAAACGCCATCATAAAAAAGAATGGCTTATCGGGTGTCATGAATAAAGAAGGAAAAATTATTGTTGATATAAAATACGATAAATTAAGCTGTGAAGAAGGTGGTGTTATCAGGGCAACGAATGCTGATGGAACTATGACGCTCATCAAACCAAATAATTAATGGGATTAAAAAAAAATCCTAGCACTATTATTTCTTTACTTCAGCAACGACTTTCCAAAAGTAGTTTGCGGACTCTTAAAACTTCTTATCCTTCTATTGATTTTTCAAGTAATGATTATTTGGGTTTTTCAACCCAGGGTTTATTATCTGAAGAACTAAAAAA
>JANPOX010000391.1:0-1545 GCA_031428235.1 Bacteroidia bacterium
AATCTCTGTCAATCAGTGAGATCTGCGGGAGAATAGAAAATTTTAGGCATGAAAAAGGCCGCTGTGCCCATCCCCGTTTAAAGCACAGCAGCCTGATTGTATTGGTTTAAACTAAACAAAACCTATGATAAAGAACGTTGATGTAAATTTACAACCTAAATCTCCGAAAGAAAACGCCAACTCATAAGTGGTGGGTTTGAATTGATAAGTGGTAGGTTTTGACACAAATGTGTTTCGAATTTATTGCGAAACGCAATACCATGTATTTATTCCATCACTAACCATAGTTGCTCTAAAACTATCTGCGTTACTTCCCATTGGATAAGATGTACAAGAAATATAATAATTTAGGCAAACCATCACATCTGCGCCTTGAGAATTAAGATAATTCGTTCCGGTAAAACCAGATGCCCTGATTATACTAATTACTTTACCTTTTGCAACAGAGCTAGCCAAAGGCAAATATGTAATACCTGACACATTAATTAATGCGAGGTCAGTTGTATCTGCCACGTATGATGGTGCTGAATTAATATGCTGGAAAACCCGATATAGAGACGTTGCTCCAGGAGGGCCAGAGATACCTTGAGGCCCCTGCAAACCTGTGTTACCCTGAATACCTTGAAGTCCCTGAATTCCCTGTGTGCCGTTTGCCCCTGGAATTCCCTGAGGTCCGTTAGCTGCATATAATGCATATGGAACACTTAATAGTTGCGACGTTCCTATTGGGACAAAACCATTGCCTAGGTCAATTTCAATCTCAATAAATTTACTGCCATTACCCCAGTTAATACCTGAAAAAATGCCTTGTGTTAAAGTTCCATTTCCAATATTTATATTGATGATCCCGAAAGAATTGGTTGTTACAGCATGAGTCTCCTGAAAAACAATAGTTCCGGTAATGTTTAAGTCACGAATGCCAACTCTAACATTAATATTTTTATTAACGATCATGGCTCCATTAGCATCTCTTGCCACTGCCTGGTATTTAAAAGCCATAGGAGCTTGTGCAAACAAAATTGTTTGAGTGCATATAAAACAAATGCAAATCTTCAGAATCGTTTTCATTTAATTGATTTTTAAAATTTTAACGCGATAATTGAAATCACCGGAATTATTTCCTATTACAAAAACATAGTACGCATTGCTTAAATAGGTTACGTTTAGTTTAATATAATTACTTGTAACCTTGTCTTCAAAAATTATTTGGCCTATAATATCATAGCATTTTATATGATAAGAATCTACAGCAGGAAATAAAAAGGTAAGTGGACCTTCTGTTGGATTTGGAAAGACAGTAGGTTCAATAACAATAACTGTATCTGAAACTGGTTTGAAAATAGGTTGCTCAAATCCTTGTGTGAAAAATACCAATTGGTTTGGAGCTACATAAGTTTCAGTTATTACTTCACCTAAAGACCAGGAAAAATCAAAATCAGTATTTGAATAATAACCGCCCTGACTAACAACTAAGCTTCTGTCCAAGGTTTGTGCTGGAATATAACCGTATAAAATTAAAAAGCAGAAGAGATATTTAAACATATT
>JANPOX010000392.1:0-6369 GCA_031428235.1 Bacteroidia bacterium
GTTACAACAAAAGAATATGTGCCGGGACACATACCCATAGGATTAGAGGTAGTAACACCTGCAGCTATAGAAGGCCCATACCAGTTAAAAGTGTAATTCGGAGTACCGCCAGTTACGGTTGCACTTGCCGCGCCATTGCAATAAGTTTGGCAAGCCGCATTAGTTGCTGAAATAGCAATCGTTATAGTGGGCGCAGGCATGATGGCGACTGTTTGTGTAACTACACAACCGTTTATATCGGTAACGCTTGCAGTACTAACTCCCGGACATAAATTATTGTTGTAAGCTGTAGTAATATTGAATGGACCCGGCCAATTATAACTATAAGGTGCGGTGCCGCCCGATACAGTTAGTGAAGCGCTGCCATTGCACATACAGGTAATGCTGTTTTGTACGGATGCTGTGGCGTTTAATTGAGTTGGTTGCGAAATATTAACCACCAAAGAACTGGTATTAGCAACTGCATCCTCCACATTCACGGTATAACTTCCTGCTGCGAGGCCTGAGATTACATCAAAATTGCTATTAGTTGGTGTCCATGTATAAGTGTAGGGAGAGGTTCCTCCTGTCGCTGATACAGTAGCACTTCCATTACTTCCTCCAAAACAGCTCACATTGCTTACGGTGGAAGTTAAAGTGATTTGTGAAAATGCAAATGAATGCATTAGCAAAATCAAAACAGAAAATATTATTTTTCTCATAAAAGTAATTTATACATCTAAAATAGACTTAATTATTTAGTCTATAACAATCTATTTAGTAAAAAGGCGCTTTGAATGAGTTAATTATTTACTCAAAACAACCCGCTTAATCACACTTTGTTTATCAGAACTAATCTTCACAAAATAGATACCATTGTTTAATTTACTTAAATCAATGTTTTTGTAGTTTCCGTTCATGCTTTCTTCAAATACTGTTTGCCCGATTGCATTTAATACCTGAATCTGGCCTGATTCTTTAAGCATTGAAGAATTCACAAGGTATAAAACACCGTTACTTGGATTCGGGTATACATTCCAACCGTTATCGTTTATTGATTGAGCGTGAATACCGGTGATGGTTTCAATGGTATTAATCGCAGTGTTGGTTATAACAGGGGCATTAAAATCAAAATAAATATTAGCTGTGTTTTTGATTTGAGTTCCCGGTGTATTATTAGCAGTTCGTTTGATGCGGTATTGAATATAACCGTGACTTGCCGGTTCGTTAGTGCCGCTATCCACTAACATGATATTATTGAATTTCCATCTTAATACATTACCGGGCAAAATATCGATATTGTAATTATGGCTTGCACCAAGCATTTCAAAAGTGTTGAGGTTTACATTAGAAGATAAAGTGTCGCTCACCATAATATTGACTGCAGGCCCATTCCCGGTATTTTGAAAACGAATGAGATAAGTTAAATCAGTTACACTGGCTGCAATATCTCCGGTCGAACCAATACCAATAGGATTAGGTGTTTTATCATTAGGATCATATGACCCTGTTACCATTCGTGCGTAGCAGTATGTATTGTTAGCATAATTTAAATCGGTTGTGTTTGGTTGAGCAAATATGCATGAAGTGAAAGTACTGCCTAAAGGTGTGCTCAAGGGAACTGTAAAGTCTACATAAAATGTAATAAGATTACTTGAAAAAGTCACATTACTAAAATTCCAAATAATTGTGTCTCCTGAAACTGTATAAGTGTTTGGTGAGGCATTGGTTATATTTGGTATAAAAGCCGGAGGCAGTATCACTTTATATAAACCTGTTCCATTAATCTGATTTAAGTTACTTAGGTTATAGTTCATTCTGCAAACAAAGCCAGGGACAATTCCACCGTTCCATGCAGATACCTGCAGGTCAGGTTGAACAACAGAATTAAATGCTACTGAAAGATTATTGTTGGATGAGTTTGGCGATCCTGCATTTACTGTAGAGGTTAAAGTCGTTGTACAACTAGGATAAACATTGGGCAATATATTGTTTATTGAAACTGAATACGTGCCATAAGGTAGATTGTTAATACTATAATCTCCATTTGAGTTTGTATATCCTAAACGATTTCCGGGATTTATAATTACGCCTGCGCTATTGTAATTATTATCTCCTGTATTTTTAATGCAATCACTGTTATTATCAATAAAAATATTTCCGGTAACGGTTCCGCAATTAGAGCCGATTGAATTTACGGTGTCTGTTAAAGTCATGCAATTTGAACTTCCATCCGTAATATTTACCCAATATGTATTGGAGGGAACATTTGTAATATCCTGTGTAGTTGCGCCATTACTCCATAAATAAGTAAATGGACCAGGGTTAGTGCCGGTAATTGATAAGTCAATAGAACCATCCCCGGTTTGAAGACAGGTTTCATTATATCGAGTTGATGTTATAGTGGCGTTTGGTAATGAAGAACTTCCATTACTTAAAATATTAACACTGCCAGTTCCAACACATCCATTATTATCTGTTGCTTGGAAAATATAATTACCTGCACATAAATTTTGTGCAAAAATTCCATTTCCGCCGCTAGGTATCCATTGAAATGTATAAGGCGCATTTCCTCCTGTTATCATTGCATTAGCAGATCCATCACAAGTTCCTCCACAAGATGCATTTGTATGACTAATGCTAATATTCATTGGAGGAGGTTGGGTGATAACCACTGTTCGCGTTAAAGTACACCCATTAGCATCTGTAATAGTACATTGCATCATTGCAGGGCATAAATTCGTTACAAAAGGTGTGTTTTGTGGAGGCGCAGTATTCCAGGAATAAGTATAAGCTCCGGTCCCACCAGATGCAATAATATTTGCAGAACCATTGCAGGCACCAAAACAACTTGCGCCGGTACTACTTGCAACCGCATTAAGTTGCGTTGGCTGAGTAATATTAACTGTAGTTGAGCCTACACATCCGGCATTATCGGTAACTGATACGGTATATAATCCCGCGCATAAGTTAGTCGCTGATGCAGACACTTGGCCATTACTCCAGTTATAAATATAAGGTGGTGTTCCTGAAACAGAAGTGGAAGCAATACCATTGCAGCCTCCAAAACAACTTATGTTCGTCTGGCTGCTTACTGAAACAGAAGGGCCTCCAATGCTATTCACTATTACACTTGATGAAACAACACAGCTGTTTAAATCAATCACTGTATAAGTATATGCCCCTCCTTGAATAAGATTGATGCAGGATGTATTTGCTCCATTACTCCAGAAGAAACTAAATGCTCCCATTCCACCTGTTGCATTCACGCAAATAGCCCCATTTGCTTGCCCGCAATTTGCATTGGTAACGGATGTGACAGCTACTAATTGAGACGGCTCACCAATTATTACCACCAACGAACTTGTATTTGCCAATGCATCCATAACAGTAACGGTATAAGCTCCTGCAGCTAATCCACTTAAAGTTGGAGTATTCATATTCGAGGGCATCCACGTATAAGTGTATGGAGCTGATCCACCGCTTGCGGATACTGTCGCACTTCCATTACTTCCTCCAAAGCAACTCACATTGCTTACTGTTGAGGTTAAAGTGATTTGTGAAAATGTAAAAAAAGATATTGATGCAAATAAAAAGGATAGTAAAGATTTTTTCATAAGATAGTTTTGTTACAACTAAAGTAGAATAATTCCATTTGCAATTGATAGCTATTTAGTAAAGAGGTGTTTTGAATGAGTTAACTTTATTCAGTATGTCATTCTGAACTCGTTTCAGAATCTCATGAGATCCTGAATCATCACGCCTTGGCGTGACAGGGTGACGAGGCAACATAGTTACTGTTCTTTCTTTCTCTTTTTCCCTTCGGTATGTTCAGGCTCATCTCCTTCTTTCTTCGCAAAGTATTTTTTGAAGTTATAAGTAAAAGTCAGCATGTAATAACGGTTCAGTACATTAGTCTGTGAATCCTGTATATAGCTATCGGTGTTGGTTCTTGTTACACTATTGTTTTGGTTTAGGATATCATAAACGGTCAAACGCAGTTCAGCTTGTTTGTTCTTTAAAAACTTATAACCTATGGCAGCATTCCATAAAGAAATAGATTGGTTGTAAGCGCTTGTTAAACCAGAGTAATACGTGTTACTGTATTCGCTTTGTAATACAAATCCTTTCCATGGGTTAACTGTAATTTTTAGTTTCGATTGTTGAGATAAAAAAGTGGTGTTGGAAGATGATTGCAAAGTATTTTCAATCTGGCTATACGAAGAGTTGGAAGATAATGTAAAATCAAATTTCTCACTGATGTTGCTGCTGAATACTAATCCTAAACCACCGGTTGCTGTTTTAGCGAAGTTTGTTTTTGTGTTGATTAATCCGGGAACGTTCGTGTAATTGCCGGAAACATTCACACTTAAATTCGTTTTTATTTTTTTTATGGGAAAGGTATAATTGATAAATGATCGGAGAGAATAATATCCGTCTATGTTTACGGGACGAACTATTTGCGATCCTCTTTGCAGATAAATGGAATTATAAACAAAGGTATCACGGTTGGCAATTAAGGTACTGTTACCAATATAATTGTCTGAATAATTACCGCCTAATAACGCAAAGAAAGAAGTTGCTTTTACTGTATTGACTGAAGAATACCGAATGTTTAAATTATTTTGAAAATCCTGTTTCAATTCAGGATTACCTGTGCTTAGTTGTAGCGAGTTATTGTTATTGACCACGTCCTGCAATTGATCAATACTTGGCGCATTATTACTGGTACGGTAATTTAAGCGGAGGTTTTTTTTAGGTGAAAATTTATATTGTAATTGCGCGGATGGCAAAATGGATTCAAATGTTTTGCTGAGTTTGTAGTTTGTTGGAATCTCCTGTTCTTTGGATAACTGCGCCCATTGATAAGCCGCATTTAAAGAGAAATTAAATTTTTCTTTTTGAAACCGGTACCCTAAACTTCCTGATTGAGACTGATACTGATTTTTAAAAACGTTGGTCAGGTTACTGTCTAACTCTGTGTATTTATAATTACTATAATTTTTATTAAATGTTTTTTTTGAAGAATAATTATCAGTGTAAACAGCGGTATAATTAAACAGCAAGAAATTAAATCTGTTAAGCGGTTCGGTATAGGAAATATTTCCGTTGATACTGTTTCCAGTTTTTAAAATTTTTGATTTTTGATCAATGGTATCACTATAAAACATTGTATCCCTGTAATAAGTGTTTAAAGTGTACAACTGATTTTCACCTGAGTTTTTAGTGAATGCTGGTGTAGCGTTGATGGAGAATGTCCTTCCTCTTTTTACAAAAGAATGGCGGTAGAGTAATGGAACAGAAATGGAGTATCCGCTTAAATCGGAGGAAGTGCTGTTTTCAGTCGTACTTAAGTTAGATGATTCTCTGGTATTTACTCCTGATAAGTTTTTATTCCCTGCATTGGTTTGAAAAGACAATTTAGGTTGGATCACAATAGAATTCATAGAATCCAGTTTTGTTTCCAGTTTAAAATTAATGCGGTTATTAAAATTATCACTTCCCGAATTATTGGATTCATTATAAATCAAACCATTATTTGAACCTAAAATATATTGTTGAAGCAGTGTAGACCTGGAATCATTTTGTGTCCAGTTGAAAAAGTAGCTGCCTGTTACTTCTGTTTTTTTATTCCATTTGTCGGCATAGTTTAAACCGAATAAGGAGGTTGTATTAATTCCATTTTGATTACTGATCTGAAAATTATCACTGGCATTAGATGGCGGACCACCCTGACCTCCACCGCCTCTTCTTCCACTACCGCCTCCACCGGAACTACTTATACCTACCAGATCTTCTGAAGAAAAGTTCTGTTCATTAATGTTATTGGATTGGGCTAAAACAGTAATCCTCCTGTTTCCCCTAAAATTATTAACCGTAGCCCCGCCTTTGTATTTATCTTCGTAACCATAACCGCCATAAATTTTTCCGAACACGCCATTTTTAAATTGAGCTTTGGTAACGATATTAATTGTTTTAGTGGTATTGCCATCATCAAAACCGGTAAACTGTGATTGATCTGTTTTTTTATCGAACACCTGGACTTTATCAATGATCTCTGCCGGGATGTTTTTTAATACGGCATTTGCATCATCTCCAAAAAAAGGCTTTCCATCTACTAATACTTTTTTCACTTCTTCGCCCTGTGCCTGTACTTTACCGTCTACAATGGTCACACCCGGCATTTTTGAAACAAGGTCTTCGGCTGTCGCATCTTTATTAACTTTATAAGCTTTTGAATTAAAGCTAGTGGTGTCTCCGTTTTGTGTAGCTAGGGCTATCTGTCCTTCTACAGTAACTTCCTTTAAATTGGTAGAATTTTGTTTAAGAGAAATCGTTCCAAGGTCTATTGATTGGCCTTCCAACGCTATCGATTTAAAACCAGGCTTG
>JANPOX010000393.1:0-3053 GCA_031428235.1 Bacteroidia bacterium
GCTTGGTGTTCATGTCTGGGATGTAGATGGTAAAAAATATTACGATTTTTTATCGGCTTACAGCGCCGTTAATCAAGGACATTGTCACCCAAAAATTGTTCAAACGTTAGTTGAGCAATCTCAAAAATTAACCTTGACTTCCCGTGCATTTTATAATAACGTATTGGGAGAATATGAAAAATACATGACCGGTATTTTTGGTTATGATAAATTGTTACCAATGAATACCGGAGCTGAAGGAGTAGAAACTGCTTTGAAACTTGCCCGTAAGTGGGGTTATGAGAAAAAAGGGGTAACCGAAAATTCTGCAAAAATCATTGTATGTGAAGGAAATTTTCATGGAAGAACGATTTCTATTGTTTCTGCAAGTACTGATCCTGAAGCACGCAAAAATTATGGCCCGTTTACTCCCGGTTATGTTACTATTCCTTATGATAATATTTCCGCATTAGCAGAAGCATTGAAAGATAATAATGTGGTTGGGTTTTTAGTAGAGCCAATTCAGGGAGAAGCAGGTGTTTATGTTCCACAGGATGGTTATATCAAAACCTGTTATGAAATGTGTAAAGCTGCCAATGTATTATTCATTGCAGACGAAGTTCAAACCGGAATTGCAAGAACAGGAAAATTATTAGCCTGTGATCACGAAGGTGTGAAACCGGATGTATTAATTCTTGGAAAAGCATTATCTGGTGGAATGTATCCTGTATCTGCTGTGTTTGCGAATGATGAAGTGATGATGTGCGTAAAGCCGGGTCAACATGGTTCAACGTATGGCGGAAATCCTTTAGGATGTAAAATTGCTATGACAGCCATGCAGGTGGTGTTGGATGAAAAATTAGCTGAGAATTCAGAAGTATTAGGTGAATTATTAAGAAGTGAGTTAAGGGCTATTAAATCTGACCGAATTACACATGTAAGAGGAAAAGGTTTATTAAATGCTATCATTATCAAAGAACAGGACGGAATTTCAGCATGGGAAGTATGTTTAAAATTAGCAGAGAACGGCTTACTTGCAAAACCTACTCATGGCGATATCATCCGCTTTGCTCCTCCATTGGTAATTACAAAAGAACAAATTTTAGAGTGCGCGGCCATCATCAAAAAAACTATGGAATCTTTTAATTAAGGTTTTGATTTCTTTTTTATGAGGCTTGCCGGATAATTTTTTTCTGGAATTTTCCCTTCAAAGATATCTCTATAAAATTTTCTCAGAAAAGGTTTTTCTCTTAGCACTGGCCGCATAACATAATAATTATGTTCTCTGTTTAATACGTTTGAAAAATTAATATAGTCGGCCTTTTCGCAAAAATCAGGCTTAGCTTTTTCTCCTAACTGATGATCTCCAAAAAGAATACTGGCGCCGCGCAAAGTTTTATCTTTATTATTAATCGTGATATAAATGTGATCGGCAAAAGTAAGTTTATCAAGCCAATTTTTATGATTTGTTTGGTTAACACAGGCCGCATTCATGATCACAGAATTTACCATTGATGGCATGATGGAATTAAATGCATCGTTTTTTAAATTGTGCATCAACAACAAATTTCCCATACTGTGAAAAAATAAAGTAACCGTTTTAAATTTACTAGGATCATTCGTTTTATAGGTTTGTAAATCTTTTAAAAAATCCGAATATCTTTTCGCAACCTGAGGGGCCAAATATCTGGTTACTTTAATATTTTTTCCTGCAGGCATGTGCGGCCGTCCGGTGGGCCAATCAAAAAATATCACGTCAACTTGATAGTTTCTCAATAACTTCGCTCCTCTATCCACACCTGATGTAAAGGTTCTTCCAAGACCTTCTACAAAAACTACTAAATTTTTAAACGATGATTTCAGATCCATTAATTCCGATAAAGACTTATGAGGAACAGCTATCCAATTATTACCTTGAAAGTATACCGCAAAATATTTCAGAGTGCCCGTTGTATCATAATCAAAATCCACAAATTCACGTTTTGCTTCATTATAATTTCTTGTTGAAACAACTAATAAACAAGTGTCAGTTTCATTTGGTATGTAAGATTTATTTAGACAAATATTGGCCCAGCTGCAATAAGGTAATTGACCTGTCGTGCTCTTATTTTTTTGTGAAAAAATGTGGCAGGATAACAGGGTAAAAAATACCAGGACGATGAATTTCATAAATTATAATTAGTCTTTTATTTATGCTTAAAGGTAATTAAGAAAATTATATTAATTTAGTTTTATATAAAACCTATAACTATGTCAAACGATTTTAGTGAAAAAACAGCAGAAACCGGAAACTTTATAAAATGTAAAGATTGTGGTGGTAATTTAAAATACCTGATAGGTACGCCTTATTTAAACTGCGAATATTGCGGCGCTAAAAACGAAATAGAATCCCATAATACAGAGATTATAGAAAGCGATTTTGTGGGTTTTTTAAATGAAAAAGCACATTTAGAAGATAAGCAGGAAATTAGTACTGTTAAATGTAGCAATTGCGCCGCTTCTACTACTTTAAAACCAAATGTTACCTCTTGTACTTGCCCATATTGTGATACGCCTTTAGTAGTTCAAAACGCATCTACTTCTACAATTATAAAACCATCTTACGTTTTACCATTTAAGGTTGACCGTAAAAAATCGACTGAATTATTTATTTCCTGGGCAGGTGGTTTGTGGTTTGCTCCAAATAAAATTAAGGAATACGCCCAACATTCTGCTGAAAAGCTGAGTGGAATTTACATGCCTTACTGGACATACGATACAAATACAGAGAGTTCTTATACCGGAATGAGAGGTGTTTATTATTATGTAACGGTTTCTTCAACTAACAGTGAAGGTAAAACCGTTAGCAGGCAGGAACGCAGGACGAACTGGACACCAACGTCAGGCAATGTGAACAATGTTTTTGATGATGTATTAGTCGTTTCTTCTAAATCATTACCTGAAAAACTGGCCAATGAATTGGAACCATGGGATCTCGCGGAACTGGCAGCGTATAAAGATGAATATTTAAGTGGCTTTGTTACGGAGAGTTACCAGGTAAGTTTAAAAGAAGGGTTTGATAAAGCGAAAGACAG
>JANPOX010000394.1:0-4769 GCA_031428235.1 Bacteroidia bacterium
AAAAAGCGGATTGAAATCCGCTTTTTTTGTATCTTAATATTTCAGAAATCTATTTCTTAAACAAAGAATCCACAAACGCCGTTTTGTTGAAAACTTGCAAGTCCTCCATTTTCTCACCAACTCCAATATATTTTACCGGAATTTTAAATTCATCAGAGATCCCAATAACTACTCCGCCTTTTGCAGTACCATCCAGTTTAGTTAAAGCTAATGAGGTGACATCTGTGGCTGCTGTAAACTGCCTGCATTGCTCTATCGCATTTTGACCGGTACTAGCATCCAAAACCAATAAGACATCATGAGGCGCATCAGGAATGACTTTCTTCATTACATTCTTGATCTTAGTAAGCTCATTCATTAAATTAATCTTGTTATGCAAACGGCCTGCAGTATCAATGATCACAATATCTGCTCCTTTTGCTTTGGCGCTGCTTAATGTATCAAATGCTACGCTGGCAGGATCAGCATTCATTCCCTGAGAAACAATATCAACACCTACGCGCTGACTCCAGATCGTTAATTGCTCTACAGCTGCTGCCCTGAAAGTATCTGCCGCTCCCAATACAACGTGATAGCCTGCTTTTTTAAACTGATGAGACAATTTTCCGATGGTAGTTGTTTTACCTACACCATTCACACCAACCACCATAATCACATAAGGCGTTTTTTCTCCTGTTGCGCTGTTTGGTAATTTTGGAATTTCAAAAGAAGTGGTGTCTTTGGAATTGTTCTCAGTTAATAATGCCGCAACTTCTTCTTTCAGTAAATTGTTAAGCTCACTGGTACTTACATATTTATCAATAGCAACACGGGCTTCAATACGTTTAATGATTTTTAAAGTGGTGCCTACGCCAACATCGCCGGTAACCAATACTTCTTCCAGGTTGTCTAATACATCTTCATCAACGGTTGATTTTCCTGCAACAGCTTTTGATAGTTTAGTAAAAAAACTTTCCTTGGTTTTCGCTAAACCTTCGTTTAAACTTTCTTTCTCTTCCTTGCCAAATAGTTTATCAAAAAATCCCATAAATTTTATAATTCAAAAGAAAGTTTAACAGTTATACTAGCTGTTTTATGTTTGGCTTTGGTGTTAAAAGAACCACCCCAGGAGTAATCTTCATTTGTATTTTGACCCGTAATTTGAAAAACGCCCATTTCAGCTTCTTTTAAATTGCCGGTTTTGCTATTAGCATTTTCTGCAATTGTTTGAGCACGCTTTAGAGCATCCTGAGTAGCATTTTTTAAAAGTTCTAATTTTAAATCGGACAATTTAGTGTAATAATAATCTGGTTCATTAGAAGTAAATTCAATACCTTTTTCAATTAAATTACCTATCTCTGTTGTTGATTTTTCAACTGCATTAAGGTTTTTAGATTCAATAATTACCTCTTGAAAAAGGTTATATCCTTCAAAAACAGTTCCTGTTGGATTCCCTTCATTATTGAATAACTGCTTGTAAATCCGGTTAATTTTTAAAGATGTGAAAGAGATCTCATTTTCATTAATTCCGTTTTTTTTCATGAATGATCTAACAGCTTCAATATCTGTTTTCATTAAGGAGTTGGCTTCAAATAATGTAGCCGCATTTCTGGAAAATGATGTTTTCCAAACAATGAGATCTGAATCAAAATCTTTTGTTCCTAAGCCTGTTACACCAATATTATTATATGAAACATGCGTTTTTTCCCAAGTGGAACTTAACTTATATCCAATATAAATTAATGCAATTGCAATAATTGAGGATGTAATTATTTTTGTTTTATCCATTTTATGAGAATCTCTTAAAAACAAAAAATTTCTTCCTTTTAAAAGAAAGAAATTTTACGATAGTTATTATAAAAGCAAAATTATTTTTTTAAATAATCAGCTACAAGTTCGTTTTGAACAATTTCCTCTCTGAATGCATAAGCACCAGTTTTTGGGGATCTAATTACTTTGATCACTTTTGTAAAGCTATTTCCTTTACCTGTTTTTAGTGTTGCAACTACTTTCTTTGCCATTGTATCTTATTTTAATGGATTATTTAATCTCTTTGTGAGTTGTCATTTTCTTCAGGATCGGGTTGTATTTTTTCAACTCAATACGATCAGGAGTGTTTTTTTTGTTTTTAGTAGTGATGTAACGGGAAGTTCCGTGTTTACCACTGTCTTTGTGCTCTGTGCACTCTAAAATTACTTGAATTCTATTACCTTTCTTTGCCATTTTCTCTGTTATTTATTGAATTAAGCTAATATTCCGCCTTCTACAGCTTCTTTTAAACAAGCAAAAATTCCTTTTTTATTAATATTCTTGATAGCTGATGTAGATACGCGTAAAACAACCCATTCACCTGTTTCAGGAACAAAAAACTTTTTAGTTTTTAAATTCACTTTGAACTGGCGACGGCTCTTTGCGTTCGAGAAAGAAACGTTGTTTCCTTTCATCGCTTTTTTACCTGTTAATTGACAAATACGTGACATGTTATAATATTCTTAAATTGTTATCCTTAAAATAGGGACGCAAATATAGTCTTTCTTTTTATACCTGCAAAAAATAATCTAGTTTTTTTAAGTGTTTTTCCAAGGAATGGGCAAATAACTAAAATTCATGGGATTATTCCACTAATAGTTTTTTAGTAACCCGGCCTTTTTTTGTTTCAATGATTAAAAAATATATCCCCGGCTGCGGATCATCTAAATCAATCAAATAATGAATGCCATCCTCAGTTTCCCTGGATCTTATACCAAGCACCTGTCCCAATGCGCTTTGTAGTAAAAATATAAGTTAATTAAGGGGGAATTCAAATATAACAAAAAAGCCTCATTTATCATAGATAAATGAGGCTTTTTAAAATCAGAAATTATTATTTAGTAAAGCGTTTTCTGCGCTCTGCACCTTCACGATTTCCGCCAGTACTTCCACCTTCACGGTTAAAAGGTTTGCGTTCTCCACCTTCACTGTTTCCACCAAAAGATGAACGTCTTTCGCCACCACCGGCGTAAGAACGGCTTTCGCCTCCACCGTATGATTTGCGTTCTCCGCCTTCGCGAGAACCTCCACCATAAGATTTACGTTCTCCACCTTCACGTGATCCGCCACCGTATGACTTACGCTCTCCGCCTTCGCGAGAACCACCACCATAAGATTTGCGTTCTCCACCGTAAGATGAGCGACCTCTGTCTTCTCTGGAGCCACCACCGTAAGAACGTTTTTCACCGTATCCACCGGAAGGTTTTGCTTTAGAAACCTCAAAAGAAATCACACGAGCGTTGAATTCAATTCCTTTTTTGTTCAAAGCAATAAAATCATCTACATGTTTGTTTTCTGTTTCAAAGAAAGAGAAAGAATTTTTCACATCAATATTGAAAATTACACGAGCATTTATTCCTGAAATCTCTACTAAGAAATCCTTGATAGAATTACGGTTAAAGCCATCTAATTCTCCCATGTTAATGAAGAAACGGGTAGTTTTACCATTAGTTCCATCATTGCCAATGTTTAAATCCTGAGAATTCTGGTAGTAAGTGTAAAAACGGTTAAATTCTTCAGAAATAAAACGCTTAATTAATTCTTCCTTAGAAAGATCTTTTAATTCGTCATAAATAGCCGGAAGATATTTTTCAATTTCATCATCTTTAACTTCAACATTATGTAGTTTATGTACTAAATTAAATAATTGTTTTTCGCAAACAGCAACACCATCTGGCACATCCGCTTTAGTGAATGTATTCTGAATGATGCGTTCGATATCACGGATCTTGTTTACTTCACGAGGAGTTACAATAGCGATAGCGATACCTGCTTTACCGGCACGGCCAGTACGACCTGAACGGTGAGTATAGTTTTCTGCTTCTTCAGGTAAGTTGTAATTAATAACGTGAGTTACATTATTAACATCGATACCACGTGCTGCAACATCAGTAGCAACTAACATTTGTAGCGTATGGCTACGGAAACGTTTCATTACTAAATCACGTTGTGCCTGGGATAAATCGCCATGTAATGCATCAGCATTGTAACCATCTTTAATTAATTGATCAGCTACATCCTGAGTTTCTGCTTTTGTACGACAGAAAACGATACCAAATATATCTGGGTAAAAGTCAGCAATACGTTTTAAGGCAGCATAACGATCACGTTGGTTTACTGTGTAGTAAATATGTTGAATGTTTTCAGCACCCTGGTTTTTCTTACCTACAGAGATCTCTAAAGGAGATTCCATGTATTTACTTGCAATACGCTCAACTTCTTTTGGCATTGTTGCAGAAAATAACCATGTATTTTTTGTTGGAGGAGTGTTACTTAAAATCTGGTCTAAATCGTCTTTAAAGCCCATATTTAACATCTCATCTGCTTCATCCAATACCACTACATCTACATGAGATAAGTCGATTGCTTTACGCTCGATTAAGTCGATTAAACGACCCGGAGTTGCAACTATTACCTGAGAACCTGCTTTAATATCACGGATTTGAGCCATAATTGGGGCACCACCGTAAACAGCTGTTACTCTTAATCCGTTAAGGAATTTTGAATAGTTAATTAAATCTTTACTGATCTGAACACATAACTCACGAGTTGGTGCTAAAATTAAAGACTGAGTGAAACGTGAATTTAAATCCAGTTTCTGTAATAAAGGCAGGCCAAACGCTGCTGTTTTCCCTGTTCCTGTTTGTGCAAGGGCTACCATGTCGGTAGATTTGTCCTTCAACTGAGGAATGGTTTGTTCTTGAATGGGCGTAGGATTTTCGAAGCCCATTTCGGTCACGGCTTTTAGGAGCATTGGCTCC
>JANPOX010000395.1:0-2127 GCA_031428235.1 Bacteroidia bacterium
TTAAAAAATAAAATTGAACAAATATTAAAAGGATACGAACAAAAGAATAAAGAAAGAAAGTATCTAGACTATGATGATATTTTACAGGTTGTATCTACACGCATGAAAATTGATGAGCAAGCAAGAAACATAATTAGTAAACAATATCAACATATTCTTGTTGATGAAATGCAAGATACAAACCCCCTTCAATGGGATTTGTTAGAACCATTTCAAGATGTCTGTAATTTATTTTGTGTTGGAGATGATGCTCAATCAATCTATTCGTTTAGAGGAGCTGATTTTAAAAATATTCATCTTTTTTCAGAAAGAGTAAAAAATTCAACTGTTTACAAATTAGAAGATAATTACAGGTCCACTCAAGAAATTTTAGATGTTTCAAATTGGGTCCTCCAAAAATCTTCAATTGATTATAATAAAAAGTTAAGATCTGTAAGAGGAGTCGGTAAAGTGCCCATAATTTTAAATGTTGAGAATGAGTGGGATGAAGCTAGATGGATTGCTTATAGAATTATCGACAATTTTACAAAAAAAAATAAAGTATATGGTGACCATTTGATACTTTCCCGATCTCAATTTTATACTATAAAAATTCAAGCGGTTTTTATAGAATTAAAGATACCATATGTTACCTACGGAGGTAGAAAATTTATGGAATCCGCACACATAAAAGATGTTATATCAGCGCTGAGAATTGTAAACAATATGGATGATGAAATTGGTTGGATGAGATTTCTAACTCTATGGGATGGAATTGGAGAAGTTAAGGCAGCAAAACTAATTTACGAGTTATTAAACTTTACGAAGATTGAAGAATGCATAGATTATCTAAAACAAATATTCAATAACGATCCCAATTTATTGCTGTCAGAAATTTTAAAAGAGATTTTACATAAAAGATTGGATGTGCAGGAAGCAGTTAAAATTGCACACAAAATGATGGAACCAAAACTTTCCCAGAAATATAAAGATGATTGGGATCAAAAAAGGAGGCCTGATTTTCCTATTTTGGCAGTTTTAGCGAAAAGTTACTCGTCATTAGGGGAATTTATAACAGAATGTATCTTAGATGCATCTTCTAACGTGAATAATTCTCCTACACTAAACTCATTCGAAATAGAAAAATCCGAAATTAAGGATAAGGTTATTATTTCTACAATTCACTCTGCAAAAGGGTTAGAATCAGATATATGTTTTGTATTAAATGTTTCTCCAAGAACTTATCCCTCACCTTGGTCCTTGGGAAATACGGATGATATTGAAGAAGACAGAAGACTTTTATATGTGGCGTTAACTAGGGCTAAAAATGAATTAATTATAACTCGTTCAAAGAATTCCATATATGGAGAAACGAGAATTATGGATAATCAAACCCAAAATGAGAAAATCGAAGATTACTATTTTTTGAATGGAATGCCCGATGAATTAGCTATTCAAGATGCTATCGAAATTTTAAAACGAGAAGTGAAAGATCTAGATAAACCAAATGAATTGATAGTTGATTATGGAATGGATTTTAGCTGAAGCCTAATGGAAAATATTTTTTTTAATTTTTTAACCAATATACAAACATACTTTTCTTGTGTCTAAAATCTAATATCTCATGTCTATTATTTATTGTTACGATGCTTATTGTGGATGGTGCTTTGGTTTTAGTAATGTTATAAAAAAAATAGCAGAAGAATATAAGGCAACCATACCTACCGAAGTGCTTAGTGGTGGAATGGTATTACCTGAAAAGCCTACACACATTGGTGTTTCAGCAAATTATATTCTGGGGGCGTATAAGAATGTAGAAGAGCTTGCGGGCGTAAAATTTGGCGAAGATTACTTATGGCATTTAAAAAATGCTGAGGACAGCGACTGGCATCCAAGCTCAGAGAAGCCAGCAGTAGCCATGTGTATTTTTAAAGAGTTTTACCCTGATCGGTCTGTAGAATTTGCCGCAGACCTACAATATTCATTGTATGTGGAAGGAAGAGACTTAACTGATGACGAAGCTTACAGACACCTACTTGAAAAATACAGTATACAACCGGAAATCTTTTATGAAAAATTAAAGAGCGAATCGTATAAAGACATGGCTTATTATGAGTTTTCGCTTATGAAACAGTTGCAGGTTACAGG
>JANPOX010000396.1:0-2099 GCA_031428235.1 Bacteroidia bacterium
CACCATAAAGAGAATTTCTTATATACTCACTTTGAAGATATTTGCGAAATCATGAAAGCTTATGATGTTGCCTTCTCTTTAGGAGATGGTTTACGTCCGGGTTCTATTGCTGATGCAAACGATGCAGCACAGTTTGCAGAATTAGAAACTTTAGGAGAGTTAACGAAAATAGCATGGAAACATGACATACAAACTATGATTGAAGGTCCTGGTCACGTGCCAATGCATTTGATCAAAGAAAACATGGACAAGCAATTAAAAGAATGTCACGAAGCACCATTTTATACTTTAGGCCCATTAACTACCGATATAGCTCCGGGTTATGATCATATCACATCAGCAATCGGAGCGGCGATGATTGGTTGGTTTGGAACAGCGATGTTATGTTATGTAACACCAAAAGAACATTTAGGATTACCGAATAAAAAAGATGTAAAAGACGGAGTGATCACTTATAAATTAGCAGCGCATGCAGCAGATTTAGCAAAAGGCCATGTGGGTGCTCAATACCGTGACAACGCTTTGAGTAAAGCCCGTTTTGAATTCCGTTGGGAAGATCAGTTCAATTTATCATTGGATCCGGATACAGCAAGAGAATTTCATGATGAGACTTTACCAGCTGATGGGGCAAAAGTGGCTCACTTCTGTTCCATGTGTGGACCAAAATTCTGTTCGATGAAAATCACCCAGGAGATTCGTGAATCTGCAGCAAACGGTATGTTTGATAAATCAGAAGAGTTTAAACAAAAAGGAAGTCAGATTTATTCTTAATGCTCATTGTAATTTCAAGCCCAACGGCAATCAGAAACGAACCGTCCCTCATCAATCAATTGTTTGATGAGGGTTTATCGGTTTTCCATTTACGTAAACCCGAAAGCTCTTCCCAGGAATTAGTATTGTTGCTGCAAGAAATAGATTCGATTCATCATTCAAAAATTGCTTTGCACAGTCACCATTACCTGGCAAAAAGTTTTGGCATTAATCGTCTGCATTATACTGAAGCTAGCCGCAAACAATTAACCGATGTTGATTTTTCTGAAAATGAAAATGTTTTATCAACATCTGTTCACTCGGTAGAGGATTTCAAAAATTTGTCTGAACATTTTAGCTATGCCTTCCTAAGCCCTGTGTTTAATAGCATTTCGAAACCTGATTACGAAGCGCAGCCATTTGATTTGAATGGTCTTGAAGAAAAGAGATCAACGAAACTTATTGCCCTTGGTGGTATTAACGAACATAATTGCAGCAAAGCATTCGACATGGGATTCGATGGAATAGCCTTAATGGGTTCTGTTTGGAACAGTGAAGACACAATACAAACTTTCAAAAACATTTTTTCTCAATGTCCTACAACCGTCCAATAGTTTTAAGCATTGCAGGATTTGATCCCTGTGGTGGTGCCGGCGTAATAGCTGACATTAAAACTTTTGAGCAACATCAATGTTTGGGTATGGCGGTGAATACTTCCATCACAAACCAGGTTGAGGATAAATTCATTTCAGTGGATTGGTTTTCTTCACAGGAAATTATTAAACATGTTAAACCGTTAACCGATCGTTACATAATTGATTTCGTAAAAATAGGTATCACTGAAAAACTGGACACCCTTCAAGAAGTAATTGTTTTTTTAAAGCAACAGAATGAAAATGTCAAAATTATCTGGGACACAGTTCTATCAGCTTCGACGGGATTTGATTTAATGGAAGGAATTGACCAACGTAAATTGCAGGAGGTTTTAAAAAACATTTACCTCATCACTCCCAATGTGAATGAAGCAAAAAAATTAAGTGGATTAACTGATGAAACCGCAGCAGCTAAATTTTTATCAGGCTTTTGCAATGTATTATTAAAAGGCGGACACAGCGAAGAACATTTAGGAATTGATTTTTTATTTACGGATAAAGAAGTGATCGGGATCAAAAAACAAAGTTCTAAGACCATCTACCAAAAACACGGTTCCGGATGTATTCTTTCATCAGCAATCACGGCTAACTTAGCCTTGGGCAATGATTTAAAAAATGCCTGCCAAAAAGCAAAGCAGTACACCGAAACGATCTTAAACAGTAACGCACAATTATTAGCCTACCATGTTGCATAAA
>JANPOX010000397.1:0-3205 GCA_031428235.1 Bacteroidia bacterium
TGTACTGTGAGACATAATAAAATTTACGTTTTAACGATTTTTATAAATTATGGTGCAAGTTTAACGAATATAATACAAAAATAAAAACAAATAGACCCATAAAATATCAAGAAAATGCCAATAAATTGAACAAAGCTCTAACCCGAGGGTATTTTGAGCATTATATTTACCCTTGATACTATTCTTAAGTGTTACTAAAACCACAATTAGCCCTGCAAAAAGGTGCAATAAATGCAAAAAAGTGATCAGATACAAAAATGAACCTGCTGCATTGGCGGTTTTACCTGCAAAAACAATATTCTTACTATATAATTCGCCCCAACCTGCATATTGAAAATATGCAAAAAGAAGTCCCAGTATAAAAGTTGCTAATATGCCAATAATGGTGCCCCTGTTGTTATTTTTTTTAGCCATTTGCAAGGCAAAAAACAAAGTAATACTACTTGTGATGATAACAGCTGTGCTTAAATAAAACGCATTTGGCAGTTCAAATAACAGCCAGTTCCCATTATCTGCCCTAACTACATAAGCACTTGTTAAACCAGCGAATAACATAACAATACTGACTATGCCTACCCAAAGTAATGGCTTTGATGCTTTTTGCTGTGCTGCTTTTAATTCAGCTTTGTAGGTAGGACTTGGTTTTATTTTTTCTTCCATGATTAAAATTATATTAAAAACTTACTGCCAATCATTAATGCAACCTGCACAACCGGCAAATAAATAAATGAGCCAAACATCAGTTTCCTGGCATCTTCAATTGTTCCAGATTGATACAATCTATAGGCTTGAATAATAAAAATTACTCCCATGCAGCTTACAACAGTGGCTGAAATCCACCCGGTGAAATTAAACACAAAAGGCGTTAGGGCGATGGGTAATAAAGATAAAGTATAAACCAGGATTTGTGAACGGGAACTTTTATCTCTTCCTCCTTTTGATGGAAGCATAAAGAACCCTGCTTTTTGGTAATCATCATGGCTAACCCAGGCTATGGCCCAAAAGTGCGGGAATTGCCAAAAAAATTGAATGCAAAATAATAATACAGCAAAAAAAGTAACATGCCCAAAGCCTTCAGTACCTGCAATGGCACCGATCAATGTTGGCAATGCACCGGGAACTGCTCCAATAAAAACAGAAAAAGGAGTTACTCTTTTTAATGGTGTATATACCAAAGCGTATAAAACAATAGAAATGAATCCAATAATACCACATAAGGGATTTGTGAAAACCCATAATAAGATCGTTCCTGCTATACCAAATAGGGCGCAAAATAATAATGCTTGCGTAACCGATAAATTTCCTGTAGGAATTGGTCTTAGCCGGGTTCTGTTCATGAGTTTATCCAGATCTTTTTCAATAATCTGGTTAAACCCATTTGCGGCAGCTGTTACCAAAAAACCACCTAAGCAAATAGCTAAAATTTGTTTCCATTGATACGTTTCTGCAACTGTGAAATAGGTAATGATTGCCGAAAAAACAACTAAAGCCGAAAGCGTAAATTTGGTTAGTTTTAAAAAAGCTTTGGCTTTACTATAAATTATAGTTTCCTGAGATGTGTTATGAGAATCGATTTGCAAAGCAGCGCAAATTTATAAAATAAATTCCCATATGTTAAACTCTATTGCTTTATATTTGTTATAAACTAAAGAACAATCATGAAGAAAATAATCACCTTAACATTAGCTGTAATAACTATGGCATTTACCACTTCCGGCACTAAAACATTACATGAGTTCAGGGCTCAAACTCTTGAAGGGGCAGATTTTAATTTTGCTGATTTAAAAGGCAAAAAAGTATTAATTGTCAATACTGCCTCTGAATGCGGTTATACACCACAATATAAAGATTTGGAAGCGCTTTACGAAAAGTACAAATCGAAAAATTTTGTGATCATTGGTTTTCCCTGTAATGATTTTGGCGGACAAGAACCGGGAACAAGTGCAGATATTAAAGCGTTTTGTACTAAAAACTACGGAGTAACTTTTCAGATGATGGAAAAAGTAAGCATTGCTACAAGCCCAATTTACAAATGGTTAACTTCTAAAGCTGAGAATGGTGTTTTAGATGCGACCGTAAAATGGAATTTTAATAAGTTTTTAGTGGATGAAAATGGTCATTTAGTAAAACATCTGGGTTCAGGTGTGAAACCTATGGATAATGAAATCACAAATTGGATTGAAGGGAAGTAATTTAATTTATCTTACTAAATGGTTCTTACAAATTCCATAAAGACAAAAATATCTACCGTATTTTTACGCGAAGATGGTATTTTACAGATAAACATAAACCCTGATTGTGAATTTATCACCGTTGATTTTAATGAATTAATGGCCGCTGCAAAAACAATTGGAAACGGAAAGAAATTTCTAAATCTGATCATTGTTGGTAAAAACACTTTGGCTGATCACGACTCGAGAATTGCATCCTGTAGTAAAGGAGGTGCATTGTATAAACTGGCAGATGCTTTTGTGATCAGTTCTCTGGCTCAAAAAATTATTGCAAATTTTTATATGAAAGTTAATAAGCCCTATGTACCAACAAGATTTTTTAATAATGAACCGGATGCGGTAAATTGGTTGAAGGATTTAGAGAATTAAAAGTAACACTTATCCCCATAAAGGATTCACTTATTAACCCAAACTAACCACTTGTTAGTTTGGGTTTTTTATTCAATTTATTGAAGGTAGTTTTGTGTTAATAACCAATTAACACTATTACAATGAAAATTGCACTAATACTATTTATCGTTTTAATTACAGGCTTAATCCATTCCCAAACTTTTGAATATTTAGATATTAACCAGGTAAAAGCTCGCGTAAATAGCGGTGGTGATTTACATTGGGACCCAGTTACCGGTAACTCCGGTTATGAATGTCCAAATGGAAGCAATAAAAATTGGGGCACAACTGCCAGTTTATGGTTTGGCGGTCTTGACAATGGTGGTCAACTGCATTTAGCGGCTCAAACCTACCACCAAAGTGGTGTTGATTTTTGGCCTGGTCCTCTTTCAACAAATGGGGCGACAACCAATTCTGTAGTAGTTGCGCAATATGATAGAGTCTGGAAATTAAACAAATCCGATATTGATAATTTTATTTCGAATTATGTTAATGGTAATGTTCAGAACGGAACATTTGTACCAGCTCCTGATCTACTATCCTGGCCATGCAACGGAGATATTACTCAAAACCAATCGGCAATA
>JANPOX010000398.1:0-7415 GCA_031428235.1 Bacteroidia bacterium
TCCCGATATGGGAACAAGCGGAAGAGAAATGGCTTGGATCCTTGATGAATTTAATAAAGTAACAGGTGAAGACTCTCCTGGTGTTATTACTGGGAAACCAATTGTAATTGGTGGTTCTTTAGGCCGTGATGCTGCAACAGGTCGTGGCGTAATGGTAAATACCTTAGCTGCTTTAAAGAAAATGGGATTAAATCCTAAAGAAGTTTGTGCAGCTGTTCAAGGTTTTGGTAACGTAGGTTCTCATGCTGCCCGCTTATTATCAGAGCAAGGAATTAAAATTGTTGCAATAGGTGATCATACAGCAACTTTTTATAACGAAAATGGCATTGATATTAATGCAGCTTTAGATTTTGCAGCAAAAAACAACAGAGTATTAAAAGGATTTACCGGTGGAACAATAATTGGTTCTAACGACATTTTAACCTGCAAGTGTGATGTATTGGTTCCTGCAGCTTTACAAAATGTAATTACTGAAGAAATTGCTCATAATATACAGGCAAAATTAATTGTTGAAGGTGCTAACGGACCAACTATGCCTGAAGCGGATCATGTATTGAATGACAAAAAAATTATTGTTGTTCCGGATATTTTAGCCAACTCTGGTGGTGTAACTGTTTCTTATTTTGAATGGGTACAAAACAAAGCAGGATACTATTGGACAGAGAATGAAGTAAATACAAAACATGATGAGAAAATGGAAATTGCATTTGCCCATGTGTGGGACAATGCTGCTATTTTTAAAACATCCATGCGTATTGCAGCTTACATTACCGCTTTACAAAAAATTGAACAAGGTGTTATGTTAAAAGGTAACTACTAGTATTCAATTATACATAAAAAAAGCTGTCTCATAAGGACAGCTTTTTTTATGATTGAAAGTTTATTCCAGTATTATTTTGTTAATGGACGAAGCATTGCAAATGCTTCGGAAAGGGAGTTTTTATGTTGCCTAAACAACTAATAACATATTAGTTTATAATCACGGACTACAAGTCCGCGATAACGGGTGCTGTTTTTGTTTATTGGCAAGAAGCAAACTTTGGTATATGCCAACTTTGTTTTACTTTTATCGCTATGGAGTTCAGAAACCAATTAAAAACGAGGCACAACCGAAATGCCATAATAGTAGGAATCATCAAAATAAAATATGCATGAAAAAAATCTACTCATTTACACTCAGTGTTTTTACGCTAACATCACTTACATCCGTTGCTCAGGCAGGTTGGACGGTTTATTCCTACACAACTAGTTCTACTATTCCAAATACTACGTTTAATTCTATTGCTATCGATCAATCAGGTAATATCTGGGCAGGCGGCAGTTACTCTGGAATAGTTAAATATAATGGAACATCCTGGTCTAAATTCACTCAAACCAATTCAAATATTTTACATGATGATATTCATGATATTATTGTTGACAATACTAATAAGATATGGGTTGGAAATTATAAAGGAATTTCTGTTTATAACGGAACAAATTTTACAAACTACGATACTATTAATGCCGCTTTTAACGGCGTAACCGTATACTCTTTAGGAAAAGACAATAACGGCGTAATTTGGGTTGCATCAAGAAATGGGAGTTTTGGATACATGGGACTTGCCACTTTCAATGGAACTACCTGGACCAATTTAACAGGCCTTCCATCTCAGGTTGTAAATGAGGACATGAATGATTTTGTATTTACATCTACTAACGAGGCCTGGATTGCCAATGGCGGAGGTATGCTTAAATATAATGGTTCGTTCACTTTTTACCCAAAAGCATTCACCGGATTATGGAGTTCAAATTGTATTGTTAAGGATGCAAGCGGAGATATCTGGGCTGGTGGTTTTGATGGTTTATTAAGATATTCCACAACAGGTACTACATGGGTAATGCGTGACAACGTAGCTGATCTTGGCTTAACAAGTAATACCTTATTTTACGATATTTTAGTTGATGGTAATTTTCTATGGTTGGCAACTTCTTCAGGTTTATTAAAATTCAATATAAGTACCGGCGCTATTGTAGCAAACTATAAATCAGGAAACTCTCCTTTAGCCACTAATTGTGTTACCCGTATGGCAAAAGATGCAAGCGGTAAAATATGGCTGGCTACTACTATAGGTATAGTAAAAATGGACCCTACTCAATTAGTTGGGATAGAAGAATTGAATAAAGCTTCAATTAAAATCTACCCAAATCCTTCCACTGGCATTTATAATTTTAGCTCTGATGACTTCACAAATTTGAAATACAAAATTTATTCGGTTAATGGAGCATTACTTTCTGAAGGAAAAGCAAGTTCAAATAATTTTAAAATTAATTTAAATGATCAAGTAAGCGGAATGTATTTTGTACATATCGAAACTGAAAATTCGATTAAACAAGTCTTTAAATTAATTAAGAACTAATTTCATATTTTGTAACACATAAAAGGGCTCTCAAATTTAATGAGAGCCCTTTTTATATTTTAACATTGATAAACTATTAATTTTCATCATCAAATTTTTTTATTCACAAGTCAATTACTTGTTTGAATAACCAATAGCTGTGGGTAATACTTAATTTTCAATTACCCTCGCAAGGATTATCAATACGTTAACCTCATTGCCAATGTGATTAGATAATTACCAATTGAAATTTGCCTGTTAAGCTATACCTGATATAACTGCAAAGAGGTTGTACTTCTAAAGATACGACTGTTATGTATTCTGACTTATGACGACCATAATGTCCCTTCAAAACAAAACAATTAATTACATAAAAGAAAAATCCCCATCAACATTTAGCTAATGGGGATTTTTATTTATTGTTTACAATTACATGTTTTCAATAACCATGGCTGAGGCACCACCGCCACCATTACAAATACCGGCTGCGCCATATTTTGCATTGTTTTGTTTTAATACATTAATTAAAGTAACAATCACACGTGCTCCTGAACAACCTAATGGATGTCCTAATGATACCGCACCACCATTTACATTAACTTTAGATGCATCCAGGTTCATTAATTTTGTATTGGCTAAACCTACTACTGCAAATGCTTCATTCAATTCAAAATAATTGATATCGCCCATTTTTAATCCTGCTTTTTCAACTGCTTTTGGAACTGCTATAGAAGGTGTAGTTGTAAACCACTCCGGTGCCTGTTCAGCATCAGCATAACCTTTAAT
The DNA here is from genome assembly GCA_031428235.1 of Bacteroidia bacterium. GTDB lineage: Bacteria > Bacteroidota > Bacteroidia > B-17B0 > Aurantibacillaceae > UBA4416. The sequence goes on from JANPOX010000398.1 coordinate 3,165, forward strand.
TTTAGCCAATGGCTTTAAACCTAATGCTTCGGCTTTTTCTTTACTCATTAGCACCAAAGCTGCTGCTCCATCATTCATAGTGGATGCATTAGCAGCAGTTACTGTTCCTTCTTTTTGAAATACCGGTTTTAAACCAGGGATCTTTTCAAAATTCACCGATTTATATTCTTCATCTTCTGCAAAAACAATCGTACCTTTTTTAGTTACTACTTCTACCGGAACAATTTCTTCTTTAAAATTACCTGCTGCCCAGGCTGCTGCCGAGCGTTTATAAGATTCAATAGCAAACGCATCCTGATCTTCTCTTGTAAATCCATGTTCCTTTGCACATAATTCTGCACAATTCCCCATTGGCACATTTCCGTATACATCGGTTAAACCATCTTTTGCCAAACCGTCTACCACTACCCCATTACCATATTTTGCTCCCCAACGGTTGTTCTCCAAATAAAAAGGAACCGAACTCATGTTTTCCATTCCTCCTGCAACAACAATATCTGCATCTCCTAACATGATAGCTTGTGCGGCTAATGAAATAGATTTCATACCGCTTGCACAAACCTTATTAACGGTTGTACAATTCACATTATCAGGTAATCCTGCAAACTTGGCGGCTTGTCGTGCCGGAGCTTGTCCTAAATTAGCCTGCATCACTGAACCCATAAATACTTCATTTACTAATTTAGGATCCAGGTTAATTTTATCCAATGCTCCTTTAATTGCAATAGCTCCCAATTTAGTGGCAGAAATGCCAGCTAATGTTCCGCCAAAAGAACCCATTGGGGTTCTAACTGCTGATACGATATATACTTCTTTTGTCATTTTTCGTGGATTTTTTTTGTGTTAGTTTTGTGCGCCAAATATACTATCTTGTTTATAGTTTCGGTTTCGCTTTCATCTAAATTGATTAACATTTTAGGTAGTAATTAACAATTATTGCAATCTTCTCCTGTCATATTTTCTGAATATTGACAAAAATATAGAGGCAGCCTATTCTAAAACAATACCTTTACATTTTATTTTAAAATTGTAATGAAGCCATCCTATTTAGTCATATTTATTGTATTTATTGTTATCGTTTTTTTTGAGCTTTATTTTATTCAGGCCATTAAAACCATTTCTGTTGATTTCTCCCCTAATAAAAGAAAATATATTTTATGGTTTTCGTATTTTTTAGCATTATGCAGCATTGTTCTATTTACTATTGCTGCTTTTTATCCCCCTCCTGAATGGAGTGCAATCCTCCGTTTTATTTTTTCTATTTTCTTAATTTTATTGCTTTGTAAAATTATAGGCTGTTTGTTTTTACTGATGGATGATCTTATCAGACTAGTTAGATGGATTATTTCAAAATTCAATTCACCGGATGTGCAGCACGTTGAAAATACTGAAAATCCTATCAGCCGCTTAAAGTTTTTCAGCTACCTGGCCTTAACTTTTTCAGTTATACCTGCGTTTTCATTTATTTATGGAATGGTTCGCGGTGCCTATAAATACAGGGTTCATAAAGCAAAAATAAGTTCTCCTAATTTACCGGATGCGTTTGAAGGCTTTAAAATTGTTCAGCTATCTGATTTACACAGCGGCAGTTTTCTGAATACGGATCCTTTAGTAAAAGCATTTAATATTGCCTTAGATCAAAAGCCCGATATTATATTCTTTACCGGAGATCTTGTCAATAACGAAACTGGAGAAACCTATCCGCATTTAGATACTTATAAAATGCTGAAGGCACCTTATGGCGTATATAGTACCTTGGGAAATCATGATTACGGAGATTATAAACAATGGGATACACCTGAAGATAAAATTCAAAACTTAAATAATTTAAAAAGAGTGCATGAACAATCCGGTTGGCGCCTGTTAATGAATGAACATGTACCCATTGAAAAAGACGGACAAAAAATTGCTTTACTAGGAATAGAAAACTGGGGAGGAAATTTACGATTCCCGCGCTATGGTAAATTAGAGAACGCCCATGCCGGTACTGAGGGTTATCCATATAAAATTTTATTATCTCATGATCCATCTCACTGGGACGTTCAGGTAAGCCAGGAAAAACAGTACAAAGATATTGACCTAACACTGAGCGGACATACGCATGGTATGCAGTTTGGAATTGAAATTCCGGGTTTTAAATGGAGTCCGGTACAATATCTTTATAAGCATTGGGCAGGATTATACAAACAGGATAATCAATATTTATACGTAAACCGCGGACTTGGCTTTTTAGGTTATCCCGGGCGTTTGGGAATTTGGCCAGAGATTACCGTTATAGAATTAACGAGGGCTTAATTTGTTTCAACACAGAGATTTTTGAGTTTTTGAAGTTCACAGAGATTTGTGTTTTTTGTCAGATTCTGTGCACTCTATTTCTCTTTTTTCTCTGTGTTAAAAATGAATTAACTACTTATTCTCAGTCAATCTCTTGGCCTCATTAATATCCATTCGAACACCATTCTTAAAAGCGGCCACGAAACAATCTTTATAGCCTATTTCCTTTAATTTGGATTGTTGCTTGGAAGCTTCTTCCATGGTAGAGTAATTACCAGATGTATATTTAAAAACGGCTCCTGCCTTATAAAAGGATACTTCATTTACATTTGGATATTTTATTTTCACATCCATTTCCTTTTCGGTACTTGCAAATTGCACCTTAAACACAATGCCTGAATTATTTACAGCATCTTTTTTAACCGGTATTTCTTCCACCGTTTTTGTTTCCGAAGCCTTTTTAAGGATTACTTCAATCTCCAATATTTTTTTGGACGCGTAACTATCTGTATTTTTTACGAAATTTGCTTTCTGGTATAAACTTAAAGCGTCATCATAATTTTTATTTTTGAAATTAATATCCCCAAGAGCAATGAACTGTTTATATTTTTTTTCCTGCTCCTCTAATTTCTTTTGAGTCTCTGCTAAAGAATCAGCTTTTGCTTTTTTTAATTCTGCATCTTTTGTTTTGAATTCAGCCAGAGCTTTTGCTTTAGCCTCTTCCCGCAGTTTATCATCTTTTACTTTTTGTTCGGCTTCCGCTTTTTCTTTGGCCATGGCTTTTTCTTTTGCCTCGGATTCTTCTTTTAATTTCAAATCAGTCTTGTCATCTCTCTTAATTTCTACATCCTTTTCTCCATCAGGCTTTTCAATTATTTTAATTTCTTCCTGTTCATTGGCTATTTTATAATTTTCATTTTCGAGGGGCACCTGATTTTCAATAGCATCGTCGTACGTTTTTTTAACGCCTTCCTGCTCATCTTTATACTTCCTAAATGCTCTGAACAAACAAGCCGCGAGGTAAGTTTGCCCTTTATCAGAACCTAAAAATTTTTCTTCCTGTGGATTGGTTAAATATCCTATTTCAGTTAATACACTTGGCATTGAAGTACGCCACAATACCCAGATACTTTGTCGGTGTACACCTTTATCAACCCTGCCCGCTTTTTTAAAATATTGCTCCTGAATTTTTAAGGCTAAACCGGCACTTTGAATCACATAGCTCGATGTATAATTACTCATAATGATATAACTCTCCTCGCTGTTTGGATCAAAACCCTGGTATTTTTTTTCGTAATTATCTTCCAATAGCATGGCAGAGTTCTCACGTTGCGCCACTTTCATTTTACCTTCTTCATTTTTCAAACCCATCACATATGTCTCTGAACCAAATGGTTCAGGATTGGCAGTTTCAATCACAATCATTTTACCACGAGAATTTTTAAACATTTTCGGGCGCATTTTCCCTGTTTTTTTATCCTTTACCATTACTGGCTTTCCGGCCGCATTGCAATGAATTGATATGAAAAGATCAGCATTATTATCATTTGCAATCTTTGCCCTGTCTTCCAACTCCACAAAAATATCCGTTTTACGGGTAAAAATTACTTTAACATCTTTGATATTTTCTTCTATTAATTTCCCCAGTTTCAGGGAAACTGCCAGGGCCACGTCTTTTTCTTTACAGGAAACCCCATTGCATCCTGGGTCCTTACCTCCATGGCCTGGATCTATGACAATGATTTTTACTTTACGTTTTGGATCATCTTTTGGCTTATAAAATGAACAAAATATAACTATTAGCAATGCCTGAAGCAGAACTAACGTAATGAATATATTATATTTTTTTATCATCTTACCATTAAAAAATAACGAACAATTATTGAGTAATTGTTAGATTTGTAGGTTAGGTAAATTTAGTCGTAGGTCTTTATTAATACAGTTAAACATATATTTTTTTTGCTCTTGTTATTGTTA
>JANPOX010000399.1:0-19678 GCA_031428235.1 Bacteroidia bacterium
GATTAATATGTAATTTCTTTTCTTTTTTCTTTGTGGTCTTTGCGCATTGACTTTGACTCTTTGCGGTTATATTTTTTAATCTACAGAAATATAATCTTTGCTAAAGTAAACGCCTCTTGCTTCTTTTTCTAATTGTAAAATCAAATCGTTAGCTAATGAGCTGGCGCCAAAGCGAAACCATTTATTATCCAACCATGCATTCCCTAAAGTTTCGTGCAGCATTACTAAATATTGTAAGGCGTTTTTTGCTGTACTGATACCACCGGCCGGCTTCATACCTACCATTGTTCCGGTTTTAAAATAATAATCTTTAATAGCGTCCAGCATTACCAAAGTAACAGGCATAGTGGCCGCAACGCCAATTTTACCGGTTGATGTTTTAATAAAATCAGCACCTGCGTAAATCGCTATATCGCTTGCCCGACGAACATTATCAAGAGTTGATATTTCACCGGTTTCAAAAATTACTTTTAAGCGAGCGTTATGTTTATGTGTTAATTCTTTGATGGTTGCAATTTCATCAAATACAAAATTGTAATTTCCTTTTAAAAATTCACCTCTACTGATTACCATATCAATTTCATCAGCACCATTGTCCAAAGCTAATTTGGTATCTAATAATTTAATTTGCAAAGTTGAATTTCCGCTCGGGAAAGCAGTGGAAACAGAAGCAACCTTTACACTACTACCTTTCAAAGCATCTTTAGCAGTTTTTACCATTGTAGGATAAACACATACTGCCGCTGTGGATGGTAAACCAGGTAATGAAATATGAGGATGCATGGCTTTGTAACACATCTGAGTTACTTTTCCTTCTGTATCTTTTCCTTCCAGCGTTGTCAAGTCAATCATATTCAGTGCCAGTTTCAAAGCCTGAACCTTACTGCTTTTTTTAATACTTCGGGTATTAAAACGCGCCACTCTTTCTTCTATTCCAACTTGGTCTATAGTGGGGCTTTGCTTAAAATTATATGCCATGTTAATCTTTATTAATTCAGGTTATTTAATCAAAAGTAAGAATAATAAATTGTATTTTTAAATTCTAAATTCTTCAAATTGAACCATTCATCGAATATTTTTTCTAATCAGCCGGAACTGGTTTCTAACGCGGACAAAGAAAATTTATTATCCCATAAAGGACTGGTAATCTGGATGACAGGTTATTCCGGTTCCGGAAAAACGACACTTGCCTGTCAGCTTGAAAAAAGCCTGCACGAAGAAGGAATTTTAACCAAAGTTTTGGACGGCGATATATTGAGGCTTGGAATTAATAAAGATCTGGGATTTGGTATGGAGGACCGGATGGAAAACGTTCGTCGTACTGCTGAAGTAGCCAAGCAGCTTACCAGTTGTGGTGTTGTGGTGATTTGCAGTTTAATTACTCCAACAAATGAAATGAGAAGACAAGCAGAAAACATTATTGGAGAGCAACATTTTATTTTATACCACATTGCAACGCCATTAAGTGTTTGTGAAAAACGTGATGTAAAAGGCCATTACGCGAAGGCCCGTTCGGGAGAAATTAAGAACTTTACCGGCGTGTCAGATCCATTTGAATTGCCAACTAACGCTATATACAGTATTGATACTTCAGAAATTTCAATTCGTGAAGGAGTTAATATGATGTTTGATGATATTTTTCCTTTAATCACGATCTAGCTATATTACTAAATGAAAAGCATAAACCATATTTTTATAGAGTTAGGTCAATATGCTTTACTGTGCGATAAAAAAGAAACTCGCGTTTCTGAATCATCCATTGGCTGGCATGTTGAACACAGTTTAAAAGTGATCAATCAAATTGTTTCAACACTTGAAAAATCAAAACCGAGTGAGTATAAATGGAAGTTTAATTTTTGGCGTGTATTAGTTATGACCTCTAAAATAATCCCAAGAGGTAAAGCCAAGGCACCTAATACGGTTTTGCCCGAAGGAAATATTACTAAGGAAATTCTAGTTCAATCGATTACTAAAAGCCGGGATAATTTAAATAAAATGGATACTTTGGATCCGAATGCATTTTTTGTTCACCCTTATTTTGGATTAATGAATTTAAAAGCAACCCGATTGTTTTTGGAGATTCATACCCATCATCATCTCAAAATTATTAAAGACATCAACAACAATTCTTTGCCGAACTCTAAATAACAAGATTAATGTTTGCACTTTGCGATAAAATGATTGCTAAAAATAAATTGAAGCCTCACAGAAAATTGTTTGGCAATTTTACTTTTTCGTGTTATGAGGAGATGGATATGATTCCTAAAAATGATTGGGATCAGGCAATAAAAGATAGAAACACTTTCCTGACTTATTCTTATTTAAATCTTATTCATCAGCAAAGAACAGATGCTTTTCGGTTTAGGTATGTCATCGTTTATTGTGATCAAAAACCAATAGGCGTTATTTATTTTCAAATCAATGATTTTTCTGCTTCATTGTTTGGAGAGTTAATTGCCCATCAAATCAGTGAACTGCAGAGTAAACGCGCTTCCGTTTTTCAAAAATACATTCAGCAAAACGAGCACGAAACTATTATGCGTTTGGTTACCTGTGGCAATAATTTCATTAGCGGAGAGCACGGATTCCATTTAGAGGTTAACAACAAGAAAAATAAATTTAAAATTGTAGAAGGCGTTATTGATGCTGTAGCGAGGGAAGAAAAACTACGCGGCAAAATATCTGCTATTTTAGTGAAAGATTTTTATGAAGAAGGTTTTGGCGATAAAGATTGTTGGTATTGCACCAGGTTTATTCATTTTAATGTGGAGCCAAATATGATTGTGGATCTTCCAAAAGGAATCAAAAACTTAACCGATTATGTAAATTGTTTTTCAAAAAAATACCGCAATCGCGCCAAAAATATTTTAAGTGCCAGTTCAGTATTAATAAAGAAGCGACTATCCAATGAAGAAATAATTAAGTATGATGATCGCATTTATGAATTATATTCTAATGTATTTAATCAGGCAAAATTTAAACTGGCCCATTTACCTAAAAAATATTTTGCCGATGTTGTGAAAACACAAGCGGAACTATTTTATATGGACGCCTGGTTTTTAGAAGATGAGATGGTTTCTTTTGCCAGTGGATTTTATTTGCCCGAAGAGATTGAGGCGCATTACGTTGGCTTTGATTATGCCATTAATAAAGAATATGAATTGTATCAGACTATACTATATAGTTATATTGAAGAAGCGATCAGAACCAACAAGCAACATATAAACTTAGGGCGCACGGCTTCTGAAATTAAAACAACCGTTGGTGCAAAGGCCCATGAATTGATTTGTTATATAAAACCACAAAACACTGTTTCTAAATTAATATTGAAACCCTTTATGCAGTTCCTGCAACCCACTGAATGGATTCCCCGAAATCCGTTTAAGGAAGAAGTTAAATAAAAAAAGAGGAATTAATTCCTCTTTTTTTATTTAATATAATTAACTCTTAATCATCCGTTGGCTCCGGGGCTTTTTTCGCCGCTGCTTTTTTCGCCTTAATTTTTTTAGGCCACAATACATTCAACAATTCATTATGTGCGGTAATCATTGATTCACTGATTCCATTGATAATATCAACATCTTTATTTGAATTATTTTTCCAGGTACGTGTTACTTCTTCCTCTGTATTATCTTCTTTTATAATATAAAATTTAACAAGTTTCTTTTGTCTTACTTCTGCTTTTCCGCTCCAGCAATTAGCTTTAGAGCCAATACGCGAAGTAACAATCACATCTGTGTAAACTCCATCTTCAACTTCTTCAGCCCCGCGCTCGTCAAATTTTTGAGACCATTTATTATAACAAGTCAGCTCTCTGGTTTCTTCAGTTTGAGCCTCGATTTGAATTGAAGTAAATGAAATAGTAATTGCTAAGAGTAATTTTTTAATCATGTCAGAATTTTTGAATTATAAATATATAGTTTATCGCGTTTATAGACAAATTATTTTAATGGAATTATGTAAATTAAATTGTTAAAGTAAAATTCCACGAATTAAAAATCGTTTGCAATCCATTGATATGACTGCCTTTGGGCACATTGCTACGATTTATAGCAAAACAACGTGTCTTTTTGTTGTTCTTTTGTGAAAAATTTAAAGGGATGGTAAAAACATTTGGGAGTGCAGTGCATGGAATTAGTGCCACCACTGTTACAGTTGAAGTGCATATAGGGCAAGGAATAAATTTTTATTTGGTAGGATTACCTGACAGTGCTGTGAAGGAAAGTCATCAGAGGATCGATGCGGCTTTAAAGAACAATAACCTTAAAATTCCGGGAAAACAAATTACAATAAACATGGCTCCGGCTGATATCAGGAAAGAAGGGTCCGCCTACGACCTTACGATCGCTGTGGGAATACTCGCCGCATCTGAACAAATAAAATCCGATGAAATTGATAAATATGTAATCATGGGCGAGTTGTCTTTAGATGGGGAATTACGACCTATTAAAGGCACATTACCTATTGCCATTAAAGCGAAACAGGAAGGATTTAAAGGATTGATTATTCCTGAAGCAAATGCTAAAGAAGCAGCTGTAGTTGATGGTTTGGAAGTATATGGAGTTTCAACTATTAAAGAGGTTATTGGTTTTTTCAACGAAACCCTGACACTTGAAAAAACCACCATTAATATTGAGCAGGAATTTTTAACCCGTTTGGATGATTTTGAATTTGATTTTTCGGATGTGAAGGGTCAGGAAAATATAAAACGAGCTTTAGAAATTGCAGCTTCCGGCGGACACAATGTGATACTCATTGGACCTCCTGGGGCAGGAAAAACAATGTTGAGTAAACGGATGCCATCGATTTTGCCTCCATTAACATTAGATGAAGCATTGGAAACGACCAAGATTCATAGCGTAGCTGGTAGAACTACCAAAACTTCAGGATTAGTAACCAAGCGACCATTCAGAAGTCCGCACCACACAATTTCTGATGTTGCTTTAGTTGGCGGCGGCATGAATGCTCAACCCGGAGAAATATCTTTAGCCCACAACGGTGTTTTGTTTTTGGATGAGTTGCCTGAATTTAAAAGAACGGTATTAGAAGTAATGCGTCAACCGTTAGAAGATAGAATTGTAACAATATCGAGAGCGCGCTTTAGTGTAGAGTATCCTGCTAGTTTTATGCTGATGGCTAGTATGAATCCTTGTCCGTGTGGATATTATAATCATCCGGAAAAAGACTGCGTCTGTGCGCCGGGGGTGGTACAAAAATACCTGAATAAAATATCCGGACCGTTATTGGACAGAATTGACCTTCATGTTGAAGTAACACCGGTTCCATTTAGCGAATTGAGCAAAGTTCAAAATTCTGAAAGCAGTAAAGATATACGTGAACGTGTGATTATTGCAAGACAGATACAAACTGATCGCTACAAAACATCGGAAGGTATTTATTGTAATGCACAAATGCGAACTAAAGATTTACGTACTTTTTGCAACCTGGATGAAGCAGGAAATACCTTACTCAAAACCGCTATGGAACGCCTCGGATTATCTGCACGTGCTTATGACCGAATTTTAAAAGTGGCACGAACAATCGCTGATTTGGATGCTTCCAAAAACATCCAAACAAATCACATAGCGGAAGCCATCCAATACCGTAGTCTGGATAGAGAAGGATGGGCCGGATAACTTTGTATGGGTTGATGAGGCCAAAAAAAGTTATTTTTTATTCTTAAACAAAGAAGAATATAAAAATGTGCCATAGAGTGTTAACTTTGTATGGATGTACATAAACCTTTTTAAAATAGTTATTGTTTCATGTTTGCTTTTTTCTTGCAAACCTGGTAACGAGGAAGATGAAACTGTTCCGGATTCTGTATTAACTGAAGAGCAATTAATTAAGGTATTAACGGATGCTTATCTGGCGGAAGGTGCATCAGGAATCAATGTAAAAGCCGTGACCGGTGAAAAATTTGATTCAACTTATATATTTAATCCGTTAATGGATAATCATATTGATAAGGCTAAATTTGATTCATCAATGGTATATTACACCAGGCACCCAAAAAAATTAAAACGTATCTATGAGAAAATCTTAGATGAGTTGAGTGCCATACAGGCAAAAGGTAAATTAGAGTAGAAGAGCTAAATGATCGATCATATAAAACAATTAGCGCATCATTATTTTACGGAGGTTGTTTCTGTACGGAGACATTTACATCAATACCCAGAATTATCATTTGAAGAATATAAAACATCAGAATACGTTTGTTCGGTTTTGGATAAACATGGAATCTCTTACACGAAAGGCATCGTTAAAACAGGTATTATCGCCATTATAAAAGGAAGAAATCCCGATTTGAAAACAATACTACTTCGTGCTGACTTAGATGCTCTTCCCATTGATGAGAAGAATGAGGTAGAATACAAATCAAAACATAAAGGAAAAATGCATGCCTGCGGACACGATGTTCATACGGCATCTGTACTAGGAACTGCCATCATCTTAAATGATTTGAAAGAAAAGTTTGAAGGCATGGTAAAAATAATGTTTCAGCCAGGCGAAGAAGTTTTACCAGGCGGTGCATCACTAATGATAAAAGAAGGGGTGTTACAAAATCCGGAAGTAAATTTTGCTATTGCGCAACATGTTTTTCCAAGTATGGAAGTTGGTAAAGTAGGTTTCAGGGAGGGCATGTATATGGCCAGTACAGACGAGTTACATGTTACTATTACTGGAAAAGGAGGTCATGCAGCAATGGCGGCGGAGTATAATAATCCACTGATAGTAGCTGCGCATATTATTACAGAAATCGAAAAAGAATTTCCCTTCATTATAGATAGTGAAGGTGTTGCAAGAAATACACAAAACAATATCCCAACCGTTATAGCTTTTGGAAAAATTGAAGGCAAAGGCGCAACAAATGTAATCCCTGAAACTGTTTATTTAGCAGGCACTTTCAGAACCATGGATGAATCCTGGAGGAAAGAGGTGAAAGAAAAAATAAGGGTGATTGTACAAACGATCTCTTCAAAATATAATGCTACAGCAGAAATTAATATAATGGATGGATATCCGTTCTTAATTAATAATGCTGAGGTCACACAACAATGTAAACAAGCTGCCATTGAGTATTTAGGAAATGAGAATGTTGAATCTTTACCATTACGAATGACCGCAGAGGATTTCGCTTATATCACTCAAAGGGTTCCAAGTTGCTTTTATCGATTAGGTACAGGAAATAAAGCGAAAGGAATTATTTCAGGAGTTCACACTTCTACTTTTGATATAGACGAAAAAGCTCTGGAAATTTCAGCCGGCCTAATGGCATGGATGACATTGAAATTACTGCGACCATGAATGTTTTATAAAAACACTTTTTTCGCAAATTTTATCTATAATTTTTCCGTTTTTAAATTCATTTATCTCATTCTTTAACATTCTATTTTCTTTTTAGAGGTTCTTTTTATTAAGAACAATTTTTTTTTAATCTCTGAAGCGTCTATAAAATAAGGTGTTTCCAAGGCGTGATGATTTCTGTAAATTAAACCGAAAGAAGAATGTAAACTAAAATGTTGATTATATAAACGCTCACTTTCATTAAAAAAATTAAGCTACTAATTAATTTCTTTTGCCTAAACATTCTATTGCTTTATCAAAATATCCGTGTTATAGCCTTTTACTGATGCACCTTTGAAGCATATTAAAATGGACGCGCATGAAAAAATTATTTATTTTATTAGTTTGTTTATTAGGTTTTGAAAGTATAAATGCTCAATGTACATCTCCTACATATACTTTAAATTTTTCTGCTGCTGCAGATACATCTTGTGTAATTAAAAACAAATCCCGCGGGGGAGTTTGTTGCGTAGGATCTTCTACAATGACTGCGTCTTCAAATTGTATTTCATTTCTTTTATATCTTAATCCGGGTACTGAAATAATTACCTTTGACGTTACCAGCCCATCACCCTCCGGTTCAGCGTATTATCAATTGAATTGCGGGACACCAGTAGCTATTGGTGCACCGTTATGTGTAATGGGACTACCTTCTCCGGTAACAATAACATATTGCAAACCTGGTGGTGATCAACCAAACTATTTGATTTCGGCCTTAGCCACTGTTAAGGCCTCAGAGGACATTACAATGCATAAAACAGGCTGTAGGGATACAATGTTTGTTTCAAACGTTGTTACTTCAAGTATTGTATGGACATCGATATTTCCCGGCGCAGCCGGGTCCTATAACAATTATTTGAGTTGTACTTCAGGTTGTAATAGTACCATCGTATCCCCTGTGGGTAGCCCACCGCCCTATGTCGATTTTGAAGTTTCAGGAATACCTAATCCATTGTGTAAATTGATTGACCGGGATACCGTGAGGGTTTATTTTGTACCAAATCCAACAGGAACGATTACGCCTCTTTCACCTATGATTTGTACTGCTGGAACTACTACCATCAGCTTAACTGCAAACATTTCAGGAGGCGCAGTTCCATATAAATATGACTGGAGTTCAGATCCCGGAACTAATAATTTACAAAGCACCATGGTGAGTACAGCAGGCACTTATACAGTAATTGTAGGTGATAAAACAAAATGTCCTGCCCTTACTTTAGTTAAAACAGTCACAAATGTTCCGCCCACTGCTTTTTCTTATTCTTATTCTCAATATTGTAAAAACATGGCTAATCCAGCCCCTGTTTATTATAATAACGGCCAACCCGGAATATTTTCTGCCACACCCGCTGGTTTATCTTTTGTTAGTACTAGTACAGGAGTTATTAATCTAGCTGCCAGTTTTCCAGGAACTTACGTGGTGACAAATACTATTTCGGCCTCAGGAGTATGCGCAGGATCAAGTTCATCGGCGTCAGTTACTATTTATCCTTTCCCTGTAATGACAAGTGTTTCATCCGCCTCTGTTTGTAGTGGCAACTCTTTAAATATTCCGTTAAGCAGTTCAATGAGTTCAAACTTTAACTGGTATGCAAACGATAATCCTAATACTACTGGTGAAAGTATTACAACTCAAACCACATCCAGTATAACAAATACCTTAATGAATGCAACATTGTCTAATGAAGTGGTTATATATACTGTGACACCTATAGCAACAGGATCTGGCAATTGCCAGGGAAATCCACAAACTGTTAGTGTTACTGTGAAACCTAAAGATGATGCTGGATTTAATTACCCTACATCTACTTTCTGTCAAACCGGGACAAATCCCAATGCAACAATTACAGGTTTACCAGGTGGTAGCTTTAGTTCAGCACCAGGGTTGGTGTTTTTAAATTCGGTTGGAAAAATTAATTTAACCGCAAGTACTATAGGTTCTTATACTGTAACTTATACAACTAGTGGAATCTGTCCTAACTCTAGTACCTTCCCGGTTAATATTACATTAGCTCCTTCAGCTTTATTTAGTTATACAGCTTCCCCGTATTGTCAAAGTGCTGCAAATCCTCTCCCAACCTATTCTGTTTTTGCAAGCGGAGGTACTTTTAGTTCAAGCGCTGGCTTGGTTTTTACTAATAGTTTCACAGGCGAAATTAATTTGGCGGCGAGTACACCGGGTACTTACACCGTATTAAATACTATCGCTCCATCAGGTTTGTGCGGCACATCTTCAGCAACAGCTGCTGTAACTATTACGAAATTAAAAGAAGCAGGATTTAGTTATACGGCTTCCCCGATATGTCAAACCTCGGCAAATCCTTTACCCACATTTGTTGTAAATGGTGAAGCGGGAACATTTTCATCTCCTGCAGGGTTAAGTATAAATTCTTCTACTGGATTGGTAAATCTTACAGGTAGTACCCCCGGAACATATGTGGTTACAAATACTATTGCTGCTGTAGCTGGTTGCCCGGTTGTAACTGCAACCAGCAATATAACTGTCACAAATCTGCCTATTGCTACTTTTAATTATTCAAGCACCTCTTACTGCAGTAATTCAGGCAACCAACTGCCTGTGTTTACAGGAGGAGGAACTGCAGGTGCGTTTATTGGTTCTTCGGTTTATCTTGATGTTAATTCATCTACCGGTTTAATAACGATTTCAAATAGCGTACCAGGTGATTATACTATTTATAATACTATAGCTGCTTCTATGGGTTGTCCTGATGTAGTAGCTAGCTATTCTATAACCATTACGGAGCTGCCTAATGCTGCAATTTTTTATGACGGCCCTTATTGTTCTAATGCTACCAATCCAACCCCAACTTTAAATATTAATGGAACTAATGGATTATATTCTTTTGCCCCATCCGGTTTAGTAATAGATAATGGCGCAGGCACCGTTGATCTTTCTTCTAGTACACCAGGCTCCTATACGGTGACTAATACCATAGTAGCCGCTTACGGGTGCCCTGCTGTAAGTGGCACAGCATCTCTTACAATAACTAAATTACCTGTTGCTACTTTTAATTATTCTGCAACGCCTTATTGTATTAATGGAAGTAATCCTCTGCCAACTTATACAGGTGGCGCAATTGCCGGAACCTTTTCTGCTACGCCTGGAACATCTGTCACTTCAACAAATGGTTTAGTAAGTCTTTCAGGAAGTTCTGCCGGAACCCATACAATTACAAATTCAATTGCAGCTGCCAATGGTTGCCCAATTGTTGTTGCTTCAAATACTATTACCATTAATCCCATTACCACTGCTAATGCTGCTGCTGACGCCACAATTTGCGCGAGTGGTACCTATACTTTAGCAGGAAGCATCGGTGGAGCTGCTTCAACCTTATCATGGACAACAAGTGGATCTGGTTCATTCAGTAATCCTACAGCAGCAAATTCTAAATACACACCATCAGCTTCTGACATTAGTGCAGGGAGCGTTGTTTTAACAATCAAAACCAACGACCCCGCTGGACCTTGTTCATCTGCAACAGATGCCATGACATTAATTATACGGCCAACTCCAACCGTGTCCGCAGGCCCTTCAAATACATTAACCTGTTCAAACACTACATTAACATTATCCGGAGCAGGCACCGGCGTGTATGCCTGGAGTGGTCCTTCTATTATTTCCGGCGCTAATACGGCAACACCAGCTGTTAATGGACCTGGAACATATAGCCTTGTAGTTACCTCGGCATTTGGATGTCCCTCAAATGTTTCTACAGTTTCAATTTCACAAAACACTGTAACTCCAATAGTAAACTCTTCCACTACGAGTTCTTTAAGTTGCAGCACATTATCTGTAAATGTAAGTGCCACTTCTTCGGTTACACCTGTGAGTTTTAATTGGAGTGGGGATGGCATTACGTCTTCTAATACAAACAGTATGATATCGGTTAGCCAGGGCGGAACTTTTAACTATACAGTAACCAATACTGTAAATAATTGTAAAACAATTGGATCACAAACTGTTGTTCAAAATACAGTTACTCCTTTAACTTCTGCTTCAACCACTCGCTCCATCACCTGCATCAATGATACTATTGACTTAAATTCTTCTTTAACGGGCATGAATTATTCGTGGATTGCGCCATCTGGTTGTGCAATTATAAATGGTGCTTCCCTTCAAAATGCAACCGGACAAGGTTTAGGAACATATACAATTAATGTTACAAATCCCTTTAATAATTGTACGTATTCAACAGCGATATCGGCTATTCAAAACACCACTACTCCAACAGGAGTAAGTGCAGGAACCGATCAAAATTTAATATGTGGTGTATCATCAGTTACATTAACCGGAACAGCAACTCCAACAAATTCAATATTTAATTGGATAGGAGGCGTTTGCGGCGTAACTAATTCTTATTCAACAACTGCATGCGCTGATGGCAACTATACTATGACCGCTGCGCATCCAAATACCGGATGTATGGTTTCTTCAACCGTGTCAGTTGTTTCTACTACTAATGCTCCACAGGCAACTGTTAATCCGGTTACCAATTCAATTACCTGTAATAATTTTTCTGTTTCTGCAGGCGTTACATTAAGCAATTCAGATCCTGTAAGCTATTCTTGGTCTGGCCCTGGCATCGAAGGGTCTTCTTATGCTGCAGTGATTACAGCAACCACAGGCGGAATTTACAACGTTGTTATTACAAACACCGTTACAAATTGTTTTGCTGTTTTTAATACTGTTGTGCCGACAGACACAATTCCGGTAACCGTTAGTATTGCACCTGCATCCAGCGTAACTTGTTCTTCTCCTTCCGTTAGTCTTAATGCAAGTCCCGCAGGATCACAATACACATATGCTTGGAGCGGCCAGGGTGTTTTTTCCGGAGGAACAACAGCAACTCCAAATGTAAATTTAGGTGGTGATGCGAATGTTACGGTAACAAATACTATTTCCGGCTGTACGGGTACAGCAACTGTTACAGTTCCATCTAATACAATTATTCCGGTTGTTTTAATTTCGGTTCCTTCCATTACAACTACCTGCGCTCAACCAACAGCTACTATAAATACTTCTTCGACACCAGCAACAAATATCATTTATTCATGGACTGCGCCATCAACTGGAACATTGAATACATACACAGTTTCAAATCCTGTGGTGAGCGGAAGCGGTATTTTTACAGTAACTATTACCGACACTATTTCAGGTTGTATATCCTCCCTTACACAACACACTGTGGAAGTGTACTGGGATACTATAGTCCCAACAGCAACTTTATCAGCTTCATCATTATCTATTACCTGTTCAACACCAACACCTTCATTGAATTTAACAGCCAGTATTGGAACAGCATCTTATAGCTGGAGCCCTTCTTCAGGAATTGTATCAGGTACTGAAACTTCAGCAACACCTTCATTTAATCTGCCAGGCACTTATAGTGTAGTTGTCACTAACACAATTAGTGGGTGTGCATCCTTAGCTAATCAAAATGGAGTGACTGTTGAGCTTAATAATACAGTTCCTGTTATTAATATGACTGGTGGTGTAAATGATGGAACGATTACCTGTTCAACTACTTCAATTACAGTAAGCCCAACGATTACCCCAAATGTAAATCTAACTTACTCATGGACTTCAGGCACCGGCTCAGGAATATCCGGAGCAACAAATCAATCCACAGCAACTTTTATAGCAGCAGGTTCTTATACGTTAGTGGCAACGGATACAATAACAGGGTGTGTATCGACTCAGGACGCCTCATCTTTATTTACAGTGTATACAAATACTGTTGCCCCAACTATATTTATTGCTTCTCCTTCTGTGACTACTACCTGTTCTGATACGACAGCTATGTTAAATATTGTTCCTACTCCATCGACGAATATTATTTATTCATGGTCACCTCCCCCTACAGGCTCATTAAATTTTTATAATGTTTCGAATCCTGTAGCAAGTGGTAGTGGCATATTTACAATAACGATAACAGATGCGGTTTCAGGTTGTACTTCTTCTTCCCTCTCTCAAAGTACTATTAGTGTTGTAAAGGATACCGTGGCTCCATCTGTAACATTGTCCAACGCATCCATATCAATTACCTGTTCAAATCCAACGCCATCATTAAGCATTTCTTGCCCTATAAGCACAATAAGTTATAGTTGGTCACCAACAACCGGAATTGTAGCAGGTACCGAGAGTACTTCTAACCCCTATTTTAATTTGGGAGGAACATATAGCCTTGTTATTACAAACACAGTAACCGGATGTTCCAGCGCCATAGATAATAATACCGTTAATGTTTTAAAGGACGATACCATACCTGTTGTAAACCTAGCCTGTTCTGTGAATAATGGAACGATCTCTTGTTTAACACCTTCAATTACTATTTCTTCAAATGTATCGCCAAATAATAATGTAACCTATCAATGGAATTCTAACAACGGATGGGGAATCTCAAGCCAATCTAACCAGGCATCGGCTACTTTTACGGCTTCCGGTGTATATGCGCTAGCCGTTACCAATAGTTTAACAGGTTGCACTTCTGTTATAGACAATTCCTCAAAGTTTACAGTTTTTGCAGATACCGTAGCGCCTGTTCCGAATTTCAACTATGTAACTGGTTGCGCAAAGGATTCAGTTAAATTTATTGATCAATCAACTATGTCGAATGGAAATATAATTGACTGGAACTGGTCCTTTGGTGATGGTAACAATTCCTTGCTTCAAAACCCAGCCAATGCCTATGTTCAATCAAATACATATACGGTTTCATTGCAAGTGAAAGCAGCAAACGGATGTGTAAACATGGCAAATTCGGTTGTGAATTTAACTCCCCCGGTGGTTGCAGATTTTGTTCCAAGGGGCGGTGAATTTTTAATCAACCAACCTATTTCATTTGTTAATCAATCATCAGGCTCAATAAATTACGCCTGGAACTTTGGTGATGGAAATAGCGATCAATCATCAGATCCTATACATGCCTTTAATGCTTTAGGTAACTATGAAGTGATGTTGATAGCTTCAAACAGCAAAGGATGTATGGATACCAGTTATTTTGCTTTTAATATTAAGTCCTCCGGATATGCAATTCCGGGTGGTTTTACTCCAAACGGTGATGGGATGAATGATGGCTTTTCTGTACTTGGCGGCCCATTCACTACTTATGAGTTGAGAGTGTTTAATGCCTGGGGTAATGAGATCTTCCTTACAAACTCACCAACTGATAAATGGGATGGGTCTTATAAAAATACACCACAGCCTGCAGGAACGTACATATATGTCTTTAATGGGCAGCTTACTGAAGGAGAACAATTGACTTTAAAAGGTGAGGTGAATATTATAAGATAGCAACTGAATTCGAATTAAAAAAAATTATTATGAATCATTAAATATACGGTCCTATGAAAACAAAAATATTTATTCCAATTATTTTATTCTTTTTTATAACAGTGCAAACTAAAGGCCAGGACTTTCATTTGACACAGTACGATGCATTTTCTTTGTATCTCAATCCGGCACTAACTGGTGATTATTTAGGAGATGCGTGGAGTTATAAAATCCACACGGTTTACAGATCACAATGGAAATCCCTTATTGCTAAGCCGTTTCAGACATATGGTGTAGGGTTTGATAAACCTTATAAGAGAGTGGGAGTGGGAGGTTTTATTTTAAATAACCGTTCGGGCGCTTACGATTTTAGCACACTTAATTTTCAGTTATCAGGTGCTTATTACATCACAGACCCTGAGAAATCGCCACACACTTTAAATGTTGGTGTGCAGGCGGGTTTGTTTTACAAATCTTTTAATGCTGGTAAAATGCTTTTCGAAAATCAATATGATTATGAAACAGGACAATTAAATTCTTCAAAGAGTACTGGCGAGTCATTTAACAAAACAAGCCGCGTGAATTTTGATGCGAATGTGGGTATATTTTACAAGTATAGAGAGTACGCATCACGATTGAATCCTTTTCTTGGGTTCTCTATTTTTCATGTCAATATGCCAATGGAAAATTTCGCCGGAAACGGCCAACGTCTACCTATGAGGTTTAATTTGAACGCGGGAACAGATATAAAGGTAAACGACACGTGGAAAGTGACACCAATGGCTTTATATATGAACCAGGCTCAGGCATCCGAATTGAACGTTGGAGTGCTGGCCTATTATAGATTTAATAAGCAGGATGAAAGCGACATGATTATAGGAATGAATTATCGTTTGAAAGATGCCGTTATTTTTCAATTAGGAGTGAAGCATAGTAATTTAATTCTTAGAATGAGTTACGATATTAATACATCTTATTTGAATACGTACACAAAAAAGCGTGGAGGATATGAAATTACATTACAAATCTGCGGTAAAAAAGCGAAACATAAAACCGGCGCTTATTTTTAATAAAATTACTATAACAACAAAAAAGGCTTCCCAAATCAGGGGAAGCCTTTTTTGTTTTAAAAATGACACTCTGTTCTAATAAAATCTCGTTTTTATTCTGATTTTCTGATGACCCACCTAAATTTTTAGTGCCGTAACGCCCTATCTTATTGATTTGTAGCTTATAAACTGCTTAATATCATATATCTGTTTTGGTTTAGTAAATAAAATAAAGTATTTTCGCGCAAAATTTGGTCGACAAGAATGAATAGTTTATCTAAACTATTTTACTTTTTATCAAATGCAAAATATTTTTATGAAACATATACTATTTCTTTTATTAAGCTTAGTGGCTCCAATCATTGGAAAATCTCAATGTACGGCGCCAACTTTCACAGTTAATTTGTCGGCTGCCGCTGATACTTCTTATTCATTAAACAACCAAACCAGGGGTGGTGTTTGTTGTGTAGGTTCATCGACACTTGTATCCTCTTCAAACTGCGTTTCTTTTCTGGTTTACATAAACCCAAATACAGAGTTGATCAGTTTTGATGTATCAAATCCATCTCCTTCCGGTTCGGCTTATTACCAGGTAAATTGCGGCACTCCGGTTTCGATTGGCACTCCTTTATGTGCAGTTGGTTTAGTATCGCCTTTTACTATCACCTATTGCAAACCGGGTGGTGATTCACCGGATTACTTAATCACTGCGGGCACAATTGTTAAAGGATCAGCGGACATTTCTATTCAAAAAACGGGCTGCGTTGATACTTTATTTGTAAGGAATGTTAATACGGCCAGTATTGTATGGAACTCAATTTATCCCGGAACATCAGGTTTTTATAATAATTATTTAAGTTGCACAACAGGATGTAACTCTACATTGGTAACCCCAATTGGTACACCACCTCCTTATGTTGATTTTGAAGTGTCAGGTATGCCCAATACAACCTGTGGTTCTTTCAGCAGAGATACGATCAGGGTTTATTTTGTACCACGAATAACAGGAACAGTAACACCTGCGGCACCGGTTATTTGTTCAGCATCCGGCACCTCTGTAACCTTTACTGCTAATGTTACAGGAGGAGCAATACCTTATAAATATGACTGGAGTTCTGATCCGGGTCCAAATAATGCGCAAACCAGCACTGTCACATCTGCCGGAACTTACACGGTTGTCGTCACAGACAATACAAAATGTCCTCCGCTCACTTTGACAAAAACCATCGCCACCATTCCGGCAACTACCTTTTCATATTCTTCTTCTTCATTCTGTAAAAACGTAACCAATCCGGCACCTGTATTTATTGGCTATGGTCAACCCGGAGTATTTTCTGCAACTCCGGCTGGACTTTCTTTTGTAAGTACAAGTACAGGGGTAATTAATTTAGCAGCGAGTGCATCGGGGACATATGTAGTTACCAATACTATTTCTCCATCTGGAACTTGTCCCGGATCAAGTGCCACCACTACAGTAAGTATTTATACTTTTCCAACAATGACAAGCGCATCTACAGCCTCTATTTGTAGCGGAGCTGTGGTAAACATTCCATTAACTGCTTCTTCCAGTTCAAAATTTTCCTGGTATGCAATAGATAATTTAAATACAACAGGAGAAAGTATCACAACTCAAACAACAACCAGTTTGACCAATACCATTACTAATACAGCGGCTGCAAATGAAGTGGTAATTTATACTGTAACACCAACATCATTATTAACAGGAAGTTGTATTGGAACTCCGCAAACTGTAAGTGTTACTGTGAGGCCAAAAGATAATGCAAATTTTAATTACCCTTCTTCTACTAATTGTCAGACAGGTACTAACCCTGTTGCAAACATTACCGGCTTATCCGGCGGTACATTCAGTGCAGGACCCGGCATCGTTTTCACAGGAACGGTTGGAACAATTAATTTATCTGCAAGTTCCATTGGTTCTTATACGGTAACCTATACTACCAACGGATTATGTCCGAATACGCATACATTCCCAATAAATATTACAACAGCCCCTTTAGCAGGATTCAGTTTCAGTGCAACGCCTTATTGCCAAAGTTCGGCAAATCCTTTACCAACATATTCTGTTAATGCCAGCGGTGGAACTTTTAGTTCAACAGGGGGATTAATTTTTGCAAATAACCTTACCGGTGAGATTGATCTGGCCGGCAGTGCGGCTGGAACATATACAGTAACCAATACGATTGCTCCTTCCGGACTTTGCGGAACTTCTACTGCAACTGCTGTTGTTACGATTACACAGTTAAAAGAAGCAGGTTTTAGTTTTTCTGCATCACCTATCTGTCAAACATCCACCAATCCTTTACCAACTTTTACAACGAGTGGGGTAGCCGGGACTTTCACTTCTACAGCCGGACTGAGTATTAATTCTACCACCGGATTGGTTAATTTAACCGGCAGCACTCCCGGAACATATACTATAAGTAATACACTTGCCGCTGTTGGCGGTTGTCCGATTGTAACTGCAACAACTAATATAACTATCACCGGCTTACCTATTGCGACATTTAATTATTCTGCTACACCTTTTTGCAGCACTACAGGTAATCAGGTTCCAACTTTCACAGGAGGTGGAGTTGCAGGATTATTCAGCCCTTCATCAGTGTATCTTAATGTTAACACTAGCACAGGATTAATTGATATTTCGAATAGTTTACCTGGCGATTACATCATTGCCAATACAATAGCTGCTGCGGGTGGTTGTCCGGCTGTAGTGGCCAACGCTTCAGTAACGATCACAGAATTACCGGTAGCAGCCATTGCTTATTCAGGCCCTTATTGTTCCAATTCATCAAACCCAACTCCTTCCTTAAGTGTGAATGGAACAAACGGAGTTTATTCTTCTACTCCTGTCGGTTTAACCTTAGACGCTAATGCAGGCACGATTGATCTATCGACTAGTTCAGCCGGTACTTATACAGTCACCAATACGGTAGCAGCAGCAAATGGTTGTCCGTTAGTTGCAGGAACTTCGTCGTTAACAATTACTCAGTTACCGGTTGCTGCATTTAATTATTCATCTACGCCATATTGTATCAACGGAAGTAATCCTTTGCCAACTTTAACAGGAGGAGGAGTTGCTGGTACTTTCTCTGCAACGGCCGGCGCTTCAGTAGGTTCAACGAATGGTTTGGTTAATCTTGCCGGAAGTTCAGCGGGTACTTATACTGTAACGAATTTTATTGCAGCAGCAAACGGCTGTGCGGATGTTATTGCAACAAATACCATTACGATCAATCCTGTGGCTACTGTAAATGCTGCTTCTGATGCGACAATTTGCGCAAGTGGTTCATATACTTTAGCAGGTAATATCGGAGGAGCAGCTTCTACTTTATCCTGGACTACCAGTGGTTCCGGATCTTTCAGTAATGCTACTTTGGCTAATGCGGTTTATTCACCTTCACCAATAGACATTAGCGTAGGTAGTGTGGTATTAACAATAAAAACTGATGACCCAACAGGTCCTTGTTCTTTCGCAACCGATGCGATGACATTAGCCATCAATCCAACTCCAACTGTTTCTGCGGGTTCTACAAATACATTGACCTGTTCAAACACCACTTTATCTTTATCTGGTTCAGGGGGTGGAACATACGCTTGGTCAGGACCTGGAATTATATCAGGATCAAATACTGCAACACCGGTTATAAATATTCCAGGAACGTACAGCCTGGTTGTCACTTCCGGATTAGGATGCCCTTCTAATGTATCGACTGTTGCTATTTTTCAAAACACAACAGCACCAACTGTAGCATCTGCTAATACCGGTTCATTAAGTTGTACTACTTTATCAGTGAATGTAACTGCTACTACTTCAGCTACTCCTGTAAGTTATAACTGGAGTGGAACAGGAATTACTTCTGCCACTAACATCAGTACGATCACTGTTAATCAGGGAGGAACTTTTAACTATACAGTGACCAATACATTTAATAATTGTAAAACAACCGGATCACAGGCCGTAGTTCAA
>JANPOX010000400.1:0-1629 GCA_031428235.1 Bacteroidia bacterium
ATGTTCGCAGCGGGTATGCTTGGCCAGTTCGTATCAGTACGATTCAGAAACGCTATTCACAAAACCATTCCGATAATGGTAACCTTAATGGCTCTCATGTTAATTGTACGCGGATTGAATTTGGGAATTCCTTACTTAAGCCCTGCATTTGAAAAAACAAGCCACAAAGTATCATGTTGCGAAAAAACAAATGCCACTAAAGAAACGTTTCATAGCGAAACAACAAAATCTCATTAAAACTATAAACTATGTTTTGGGAAAAATATTCATACTCACAAATTAAAAGCAAAGTGTTTGAAGCACTAAGCAGAAACACGAATTACCGTTCTGAAAAAATACTGGGCATACCGGGCACTTTCTTAGACACCAACATATTTTACGATGATGCTCCTTTTTTAAAAGACGCGCCTTTTCTCTCAACCCTCATTGCAAATCCCAACCATATTGGGGTGCATACTTTTGGGGATGAACACGAGGATTTTTTTAAGGGGACACAGGAAATTGAAAAAGACCTGATCAAAATTTGTGCGGAAGAAATCTTCTCTGCTGAACCGGGTACATACGACGGTTATGTAGCCAGTGGAGGCACAGAAGCAAACATTGAGGCGCTGTGGATATATAGAAATTATTTTAGAGAAGAATTCAAGGCAGAACTAAATGAGATCGCTGTGATCTATTCGTCCGACACACACTATTCCATTCCAAAAGGGTTGGACCTTTTAAACCTTCATGGCATTGAAATCCATGTTGATCAGATTACCAGAACGTTACAGATCAAAGATCTTGAGACAAAGCTAGAAAACGCAATTCACTTAGGCTACAAATATTTCATTGTTAATGTAAACATGGCCACTACTATGTTTGGTTCAGTGGATGATATTGAAAAGATCACCTCTCTTTTAAATCTCCTGCGCATCAATTACAAACTTCACGTTGACGGTGCCTATGGCGGATTCATTTACCCATTTATCAAACAAGATAGTCCATTCACTTTTAAGAATGAAAATATCACTTCTTTCTCCATTGACGGACATAAAATGTTGCAGGCACCTTATGGCACAGGCATATTTTTAGTACGCAAAAAATTTTTAAAATACGTTTGTACCAATGAAGCCGGTTATGTAAAAGGAAAAGATTTCACACTATGTGGCAGCCGGTCAGGAGCAAATGCGGTTTGTGTTTGGATGATTCTACGTATTCATGGTTCAGCGGGATGGCGCGTGAACATGCACCATCTAATAGACCGTACAACATTTATCTGTGAAAAACTGGATGAATGGCATATCGAATATTACCGGAATCCGGATTTAAATATCGTAACACTAGATTCGAAATATATTAGCGAAAGCCTGGCAAAGAAATATCATCTGGTCCCCGACAGCCACCATAATCCGCTCTGGTATAAGATTGTGGTGATGCAGCATGTGCGTCAGGGCATCATTGATGATTTCCTAACAGAATTAAAAAACGAACAAAAAGCAACATAAAAAAATAAGCTTATGACATTATCAGAAATTGCCATACATGTTCCCGGCGCAATTGAATTATTTGAAAAATACAATTTCAATTATTATCAATATGGAAAGAAAACATTCCAGGAAGCATGTGAAGAAAAAGGCCTAAATTTTA
>JANPOX010000401.1:0-4299 GCA_031428235.1 Bacteroidia bacterium
GGGTTTATCATTTTAATCTGGGGGGCAGAGAGGGACGAAGTTCGAACCTTTTTGCCCGTGATTTGGACAAAGTTATTGAATTTTTGGAAACAAGGGTAAATAAAAATCAATAAAATTAAAAAGGGTAGAATTTTTCTACTACCATAACAGCTAACTAATCTGATTCTTTTTAGCTTGATGGGATTTCAATACTTCATTAATCCAGAGACCATATTCTCCTGCATCAAGTATTTGAGGATGGTAAAATTTGCCATTTGCATTTGGCTTAATGTAGCCAAATGAAATTTTGTGCGGACTCAATTAAATCAGAAAGATTTAAAAAATTATGAAGGCAGATTTAGAATACATTAATAAATCGAATTTAAAAATATCAGCTGAGTTTGTTCAGATCTAATTTAGAGTTATGCCAGTCTATTTAGATTTGTAAGATATTTTCTACAATTGTGCCTTGTTGCAATTTCTTTCCATCTGCCTCGCAGAGCTAAATTTCCTGCTAATACCATTCCCAAGGATCGTAATGTTTTTTCAAGGTAACCGGGCATGCCAGTATTAGGGTCACTAATAACCAAATAGGCAGATAGAGGAATTGTAATAATACCTACTCCTTGCGCAATAATTTCAGCATTCAGTTCTGAGTATATGGAATTATATCGGTCGATAAAGTCCGTAGCAGTAATCCGATTTTCAACACTACTCATTGTATTATCCAATTCTGTGTTAAAGGCTCTTATTCGTTCGCGATTTCTTTGTCTAAATTTAATTAGTTGTGCAAAAGTAAGTTCAGATACATTTCCGGGAACAGCAAGACTTATTACGCTCTGTGCCAATTTCTGCCTTGTTCTTGCTTCAGAAGGTGTGGATTGTTTAAAGTTTAAAAAGTGGTCGAATCTATTACTATCGGTTATTATTGATTTACCATGTTCGAAAGCAATTTCTTCTGCAAGAAATGTCATATAAATAAAAGCCAAGTTCTCATGTACTCTAATACCATCGTTAGTTTCTATACCAAGCTGATTTTCCAAACAATACCTTTTCCAGTTATAGGAGAATTTTTCAGTATATATTTCAAAATTCATATCTTGTTCGTTCTGAAATAACCGAATCACATTTGATTCATTAAATAGCGCACTATACCGGTGTCTTTGCTGACGCATTTTATCCAAGTATTCAATAGCTTTTATACTAGCTCTTTCCCCTTGATCAGATGTTGGATTGTATGGTTCAATTAAATCCGCAGCTTCCATTATTCGTTGATAAGTTGGAGATAAGGTATTATAACGACTATTTGGAATAATAGGATTGAATTGCTCCATGTATAACAAAGCGAATTTCAACCATGCTTCAGATGAAGGTTCAAAAGTAGGGAAGTAAACTAAATCTTTCATAGTAGAATAAATATACGAAAAACTTCGGGAGGTAAACGCGCCTGTGGCGTGGAGAGGAAAACGGTTGCAAAAAATAAATGCTATTTTGGTTTGGTTCTTCCCTTTGCTTTGCACCTGCTGAGGAACACAGCTTTACCGTTTCAAAAAATTCGTACAGGTTAACCATCAAATGGAGTAATTTTATATCTTTATATCAAGAGTAATTTGATAATTAGGGGCTTGTAAATGGAAATTATATATTTAGATAATAATGCTACGACAAAAATAGATCCGCGTGTCTTAGATTCGATGATGCCTTTTTTAGTAGATCAATATTCAAATGCTTCAAGTTCTCATCTCTTAGGGAGAAAAGTTAATGAATCAATCAAAAAGGCACGAATACAAGTAGCAGATCTTCTTTCCTGCGCTCCAAAAGAAATTACATTTACTTCTGGTGCTACTGAAGCAATTAATATCGCAATAAAAGGAATAGCTGAAAGTTATAAAAATAAGGGAAAACATATTATAACTGTGAATACAGAGCATCCAGCGGTTTTAGATACATGCAAGTATTTGGAGACAATTGGATATGACGTTACTTATTTACAAGGACAAACTAATGGTTTAGTTGATTTAAATCTTCTGGAACAAAATATTCGTAATGACACTATTTTAGTTAGTGTTATGTATGTAAATAATGAAACCGGTGTTATTCAACCTATTAAAGATATTGCTGAAATCGCTCATTCAAAAGGAACTCTGTTTATGACTGATGCTACACAAGCCGTGGGTAAAGTTAAAATAGATGTTACTGATTTAGGTATAGATTTATTGTGTTTATCGGCTCATAAATTTTATGGACCAAAAGGAATAGGAGCATTATATATAAATAATAATGACCCTGTTAAGATTAAAATTGCAGAACAAACACATGGCGGAAGACAAGAAAATGGTTTGCGTAGCGGCACTTTGAATGTACCAGGGATAATTGGACTAGGTACGGCCTCAGAAATTGCATCAAAAGAATTAGAATTTAATAAAAACCAGATAAAGCAAATTAGAGATTATTTTGAAACAGAGTTACTGAAAATTGAATATGCTTCGCTGAATGGAGATTTAATTAATAGGCTCTATAATGTTACAAATATTTGCTTTAAAGGCATTGATGCTGATACAATAATAAATGGCCTTAAAAATATAATGGTCTCTAATGGGTCTGCCTGTTCATCATCTATAATCGAAGCTTCTCATGTATTATTGGCTATGGGACTTAATAATGATGAAGCCTTATCGTCTATTCGTTTTAGTTTAGGCAAGTATAATACAAAAGAGGAAATTGAAACGGTTTTAACAGACATAAAAAAACTAATTGCTCAATTGCGCGCTGGTACTATTTTATAAAATGAGAAAATCAGAAGAAGGAAAATGGTTTAGTAGTATTGAAGCAAGAAAATCCCTGAAAATTTCTGATTGCGATTTAGCTCATCTTAGAAATGAAGGTAAATTGATATTTAAAAAACGAGGTAATGCCTTTCTATATTTTTCTGAAAGCCTTAGTTCTTTTGTAAAAAAGGCCAAAGATCATTATAGGTAAAGGTACTTCCGAAAATTGGAGCTGGGTACTCTTGCCATTTGGATGAAACCGATTTAAAATAGGGTTTCCATAAGCGATTCTGAGATTTTTTAACCATTTCTGTGTATTCGGGATTTGTTACGATTTTCTTGATGTGATCTTTATGAAAATAGTTATTAAGAATAAAATCAACTCCTAATACAGCATCCATTGGAGGGTGCGCAATTCTGGGTGATGGTAAAATTAAAGTAGATCCATAAATCTCACCTTTTCCTTCCATTTTATTTCCGCCAAAAGTAAAGTGATATTCCGGATGCGAAAATTTTGTTTTAGCATCCCCTTCTTTACCTACATTTTTATCTAAGTGCCAAGAACAAAATAAATCTCTTACTTTATCAATTGCCGGATCGTAAAAGGATCCTGAAATTTCTATGTCAAAAATTAATTTCAATAAAGGATTTGTAATGTTATTATCCTTGCTTTCCGGCATTCCCATAATATCCATTGAAAATCTCAAAGTTAAATCTGTTGCTCCAGTTGGTATTGTGCCTCCCACTTCGTCTATTTTGAAATCCAAGTCACCAAATTTATAGTCCCATTGTGGCTCACCTGCTTTTTTTATGCACAGACTACCAGCTGCATTTAAAGACCCTGTATTGGCACATAATCCTTCCTTAATCAGCCAATCAGCTAATTTACAAAGGTCTTCACCTATAGAATCATTGCTTAATTCTTTGCTCTCCTTTGCCATACAGATCTTTTAATTTTTGCAATCTATTTTTTTCTAAAATAGCAACGTCTTTCCACACATCAAGTTTAGTAGGACGTAATGCTTCGTTTATACTTACATATTCTTTTTCCTGCCAAGGAAAAAAATCATCCTGATTAGCTATTATAAATCCGTCCATAGTATCTATGGCAACATTGGTTGCTTTACATACTACCCAAAAAGCTTCACTTTTACTTTTATCTTGTTTTTGTATTGGAACTAATTTTTTTAATCCTGTTTTGGCAATGATTAACTCTACTCTTTTGGCAGCACTCGTATTCCTTAAATTAAACTCTTGCGTAAATTCTTTTTCCCAAAATAAGTCAATGCCATGCATCCACCATCTCGAAAAATAGTTTGAAAAAACACCTTTATATATGAACTTATTAATATGCTTTTCAAGTAAATTATTCCAATCGTCAGAATTTTTATCTATCCCCAATCGGGCGGCTAAAAAATTTTCATTGATTAAAAAAGTGGGCTTTTCAATAACCTGTTTTGTCAGAAACCTGGCTAATACATGAACAGGTTTGTCTAAGAAAGTTTTAAATTGCTCGATAAAGCGCGAATCCAAAATATCCGTATCAAGGCCC
>JANPOX010000402.1:0-3980 GCA_031428235.1 Bacteroidia bacterium
AAAGCCTGGGAGATCTGGCATACTTAGGGTGTATTCAA
The DNA here is from genome assembly GCA_031428235.1 of Bacteroidia bacterium. Lineage (GTDB taxonomy): Bacteria > Bacteroidota > Bacteroidia > B-17B0 > Aurantibacillaceae > UBA4416. Next base: position 39 of record JANPOX010000402.1, read on the forward strand.
AAAGTAACTTGCTTTTACTGTTCTTTTTTCCTTGACGAAAAAAGAACCAAAAAAGTCAAGAATCCGCTAGCTAGCGGACCAACTACTCAATTTATACGCTCGAAAAGCCAGCGCTCTATTTGCCATAAATTGAATAGTTCACACCGTTCGTTCACTCCTGCCGTACTATTACTAAGGTATGAGCTAGTTTATATGAATGGTTATCTAACTTTTTCCAATAAATAAAAAGCGGCCAAAAAATTAATTTTGGCCGCTTTTTATTTGTTTTAAGAGTTAATTTATTTTTGAATAATAATAAATTCTGTACGTCTGTTCTTTTGAAATTCTTCATCCGAACAATCTGAAACAACTGTACCTTCGCATGAACATCCATTTACAGGACTCTCTTCACCATATCCTTTTCCTGAGATGCGTTCAGGTTTTGTAATTCTTGATTTGATATACCATGCTGATGTTTTTGCACGCTTATCAGATAAAGCCTGGTTATATTCTTTGGTAGCTCTACAATCCGAATATGATCTTAATTCCACAACCAGGTTGGGGTGATCATTCATCACTTTCACGATCTTATTTAGTTCTTCAACAGCATCAGGACGCAAATTATATTTGTCAAGATCAAAATAAACAGTCTCAGTTTTGAAATTACCTGTATAAGGCTTAGAGTCTACGATTTTCCCTAAATCAGCACCCACTTCAATCTTTTTGTCAATTTCTTCTTCTTTAGTTAATAATGTTACATCTGCAGTTACCGTATTTTCTTTATCAAAAGCAACTTTAGTTTGGCCTTCTGTATATTTTTCTTTCTTGCCGGTTAATTCATATTTTTTATCATTACCAACTACAAAAGAGAATGATCCTTCAGAATTTGTAGTTACAGTATCCAATACGTTACCATTTTCATTTAAGAGTGTGATAAATGTATTTGGAATTGCCTTTCCTGCATTATCCTTTGCAATACCCTGGATCTTTTTTTCAACAGCAAAACCTTTTAATAAATCAAATGCATAAATATCGTCATGACCTTCGCCACCAACTCTGTCCGATGAAAAATAACCTTTGTTTGTTTTGGTATTTACTATCGCTGCATAATCATCATATTGTGTATTCATAGGAGAACCTGCATTATAAGGCGCGCCAAATTTAGATCCATTAGCCTGGCAAATAAAAACATCCATTCCTCCAAGTCCAAAACGTCCGTTTGAAGCGAAAAGAAGAGCTTTACTATTTTCTTCGTAAAAAGGAAAGGTTTCATCTCCTTCAGTATTTATTTCTGGTCCTAAATTTTCTGCTTTACTCCAGGTTCCTTTATCATCTTTTGTGGTTTTATAAAGATCACTTCCTCCAAATCCTCCAGGCATATCACTTACAAAATACATGGTATTTCCATTGGCACTCATGCAAGGATGTCCTATGGAATAATCTTTGTTGTTGAGATAAAATGATTCTTCATTTGACCATTTACCGTCAGTGTTTTTAGTAAAAAATATTTGCAGAGTTACAACCTTATCTTTTTTTGAAAGGTCATAATTATTTTTTGTGAATGCGGCAAAATTTCCATCAGCGCTAAAACTTGCAGGTCCATCATGCATTTTTCCGTCTAATTTTTTAGAAAGAACTTTTGGTTTTTTTAGTTGATCTCCATCCATTTCAGAAATATACATATCAAGATAAGGTTCACCGTTCCAGTTTGATTTGCGGGCGATCATTTTTGCATTTGATCTGCTTGAGGCAAACACGATACTATTTTTGTAATATGATGTTCCAAAATCTTGTGCACCTGTATTTAAATCTAAATGAGTGATTTTGTATTTACCATCATCCGTTTTCATAGCGTTGAGGTTTCCTTTATTGGCTATATAATCTTTTGAACGCAAATCATTGGGTTTAAGGTCCTTGTATTTATCCATCCAGGTATTTGATTCATCATATTTACCATTACTTTTTAAAATCATGGCATAATTGAAAAAATCTTCCGACTGATTTCCGCCAGGCATTGTAACGAGTTTGGAGTAAGCAATTTCTGATTCTTTGAATTTACCAATGTTGCTATAGCTTTTAGCCAAATGGCGTTGCCCTTCAACGGTTAATTCTTTTGTACGTTTATATAAATCAATGGCTTTGTCAAACGCATAAGTAAAATAATACTTGTCGCCTTTTATTTCCTTTCTTGATTTGTCTGCTGCAAAAATGTTTAGAGTCGCTGCAAGACATAAGGTGATGGTTATAATGAATGTTTTCATGTTTTTCCTTTTTATTTATAGTATTGTTTTTTATCTTAAAAGTGTCGTGGTGTGCGGATTTGTTTTTTACTTGCAAATATGAAATCGTATCTTAACATGATTTCATGACTTCCGCTATTATAACGTCCTGTTTTTAAACCAAATGACCAATCATATGAATAACCAACATGTAATTGATCCGTTAAATTAACTCCAATAAGACCACCAAAAGCATCGCCGGTACGGTACATTGCACCCAGTGTAAGTTTTTTCATAATAACAAATGATGCTGTTAAATCTGCCTGCACAGGGGCTCCAGGAGTAGCTTTCACTAAAGTGGTTGGTTTAAACGCAAGGTTATCTCCAAGGTTTATCACGCCACCTGCTATGAAAAAGTAATGCCTTTGTTCTTCTCCAAGTAAAGTTGTTCCAGACACCTGGCTCTCTTTTGAATAATTATTTTGGATGAGACCTGGTACTGAAATACCTGCATAAAAACGTTCTCTTGAATAATATGCGCCAAATCCAAAATTAGGAACAACCCTGTTAGATAAATTGTTCTGGAATGATGGATCATTTTGTTGGTTCACCTCTACTGAACTTAAGTTTGCCTGGAAAATATTTGCACCTCCGCTTATGCCTAAAGCAAGTTTCGATTTTTTTGTAAGGTTCATCCTGTATGCAAAATTTGCAAAAACAGAGGTACGGTTGGTTGGCCCGATTTTATCATTTAAAACAGACAGGCCTACACCAATATGCTCATTCATCAAAGGTGAATGCATAGTTAATGATTGAACAACCGGAGCGCCTTTAAAATTCACCCATTGTGAACGGTGAAGTGCAGTAACCGTTAAGGCATCTCTGCTGCCGGCGTAACCAGGATTCACCATCAGTGTATTATACATGTAATGTGTATACATTGGGTCTTGTTGTGCCTGAGTGGTTAATGCCCCTAAGGTTGTAACCAGCGCCAGTGTTATTTTTTTAAGTGTTTTCATTTTCTATATTGTTTGTTGAATGTTAATCTTGTTTGTTATCTGTTTAAATAAATAGTTCCTTTATAAACCGGTGTACCATCGTTCAGGTCAAGTACATAAAAATAAGTTCCTACCGGTAATTCGTCTCCGCCAATTCTTACACCTGTTGTTGCATTTCCGGCCCAGGTATTTTGATAGTTATTTGTAGCATAAACTTTATTTCCCCAACGGTTATAAATAGTAAATATGTTGCTGGTATACCTCTGGATTCCTCTGATAAAGAATACATCGTTAATTCCATCACCGTTTGGAGAAAAACCTTCAGGGATAAAGAAATCGATTGTATCACAATTGATAACCAAAACATCTGTTGTTGTAGAAGATGTTCCACAGTTATTGGTAACAACTAAAGAATAGGTTCCTGCATTAGCCATTGTGGTATTAGCTAAAATTGGATTTTGTGAAGAAGATAAAAAAGCATTGGGTCCTGACCAGTTATAGTTTGCGCCTGTAACTGCTTGCGCCATTAAGTTTATTGAACCATCAACACATGCAGGAGAATTACTGCTTGCTATTGCAACCGGTAATGAATTTACTGAAAGTGTTACATTAATTGAAGTATCATTTGGCGCACATGCTCCTGAAACAATTACATTGTAATTAGAAGCCACATCACTTAAATTTACTGGGTTAATAGTAAGGGTTGCTGTAGTAGCACCTGAAATATTTCCACCGTTAATTAAATT